>JASLEQ010000210.1 GCA_030151135.1 Candidatus Sulfotelmatobacter sp.
CCCTTCATCAAGAATGAAGAAGAAAAAATGGAGGAGGAAACGAAAAAGCTTCTGGGGCAAGTAAACGGCTCCAAAGTAATCCCCGGTGATTTTGGAATGAGCGCGCAGTGCAACCGCGTCGCCGTCGAAGACGGACACACTGAGTCCATCTCCATCCGCCTCAAGAAAAAAGCAAAGGCTGAAGAAATCATCGCCGCCTGGAATTCCTATCGCGCCGAGCCGCAGGAACTCAAACTTCCAAGCGCTCCCGAAAAACCAATCGTCTACCTCGAAGCCAGTGATCGCCCGCAGCCACGCTTCGACGTCGATCTCGGTGCCGGAATGACCACCGCAGTCGGTCGCCTCCGGCCCTGCAGCGTCCTTGATTGGAAGTTCACGGTCCTCTCCCATAACACGATTCGGGGCGCTGCCGGAGCCGCCGTCCTGAACGCCGAACTCTTGAAAGCCAAAGGGTATTTAGGATGATTGAATGTTCCATAGAACATTCCCGCCAGGAATGCCGTCATCCTAAGCGGAGCCGCCGTTCCGCCGGTGCGAAGGATCTCGCGTGCAGCGCAACCGGCCCCACTTCGACTCGAATTCGGAGGCCGCCCCTCCGATGATCGTCATGAAATTCGGCGGAACCTCCGTCGAAGACGCTAAAGCCATCGACCGCGTCGCCTCCATCGTCCAGGGACGCCTCTCGCAGCATCCGGTCGTCGTCGTCAGCGCGATGGCTAAAGTGACTGACACCCTCCTCACCATGGCGCGAGCCGCCGGAGAAGGCGAACGCAAAACCGCCCTGAAACTCTGTCGCTCTTTGCAGGAGCGCCATTACAACACCGCCAGCGAGCTGCTCGGTACCGCCCGCTTCACCGAATTTCACTCCGAGCTCGGATCCGACTTCGAATCCCTCGACGAACTTCTGCGCGGCATCTCCGCGGTCGGCGAGATCACCCCGCGCACCACCGACCACGTCGCCGCCTTCGGCGAAATGCTCTCCAGCAAAATCGTCGCCGCCGCTTTCGAAGCCCGCGGACTTAACGGAGCACACGTCGACTCGCGTGATGTTCTCGTCACCGATAACGCCTACATGCAGGCAGTCCCTCAATACGAGGAAACTAATCAGCGCCTGCAGGACAAAGTTCTTTCCCTGATTCAATCCGGGCAAGTTCCGGTCATGGGCGGATTCATCGGCGCAAATCGTAATGGGATCACGACCACCATCGGCCGCGGCGGCTCGGATTTCTCTGCCGCCATCTTTGGCGCGGGGCTCGGCGCCGACCGCATCGAAATTTGGACCGACGTCGACGGTATCCTCACCACCGACCCCCGCATCTGCCCCGACGCCCGCCGCATCAAGGTCATCAGTTTCGACGAGGCCGCAGAACTCGCCTACTTCGGCGCAAAAGTTCTTCACCCGGCCACAGTGTTGCCCGCAATCCAGAAAAATATTCCGGTCTACGTGCTGAACTCACGAAACCCGTCCTGCGAAGGCACGCGCATCACCACGCGCGCCCCCAAGACAAAAAATATTTTCAAAGCGATCGCCGCCAAGAAGCGCATCACCATCATCGACGTAGCAGCACCACGCATGTTGCTGGCCCACGGATTTCTGCGGTCAATTTTTGAGGCCTTCGACCGGCACAAAGTATCGGTCGATGTCGTCTCTACTTCGGAAGTCAGCGTCTCATTAACGGTCGACTCCAATCAGGCAATTCCCGCCCTGGCTGCCGATCTGGCCAAACTGGCCGACGTTAAATATGAAGGCCGCAAAGCGATTGTATGTCTGGTGGGAGAGAATCTTCGCGATACACCCGGGATCGCCGCGCACGTCTTCCGCGAACTCGCCGACAAAAAAATCCGCATGATCTCTCAGGGCGCTTCCGAAATCAATCTGACATTCGTCATCGAGGAAGATGAAGTTCCCGATGTGATCCAGCGCCTCCACAAAACCTTCTTCTCCGACTTGGACCCGGAAGTCTTCGCTTAAAGTAGATTGCGGCGCACGCACCCATTGGTCCGCCAGGCAGCTTGTGTGGGGCGGGCGCCTCGCCCGCCAGCCGAGCTCAGCTAAGCAGTGACTCGTCCTGGCAGCATGAAGGCGGAGCGGTCCATAATGCTATTTCGAACTTTTCCTGCTCGCAACGAAGCCGGGGCGGGCCCCAGCAAAAACTCTTATGCTCCTCGCCGCACGCTATGTTCTGCCAGCAATTCCTGAAACAGCAACTGGTAGTGCACCATGGCCTGCCGCAACTCCTCTGTCGTCGCCTTGCCCGTGGTATGCCGCATCGCAATCTCATGGGCCGCGCGATAATTTTCCACGATTTGCGGATAGTCCACCGACAAATCTTCCGCTCGCGTTTCAAACTCTCCAATCGGATACCCGCGTGCCTGCATCACGCCGGTAATGAGACTGTCGGCCACGGTCACCGCGGCCCGCGGATCTTCAACGAATCGTTTCTGCACTTCGTCCCAGCGCACCGCAAAACTAGCCCGGTCCGCAGCCGATAGTGCATGGATCTTGTACCGGCTTCTGCGTTTCTGCCGGAACTCGAGCACCCCGTCCGCCTTGCGCGGATCGCCTTCGCGTTTTAGAACCCTGTCGTACTCGGGACCAAACCTCTCCCGGATTTGTAGTCGCCTCCGCCTCCGCGAATTGATAAACGCAATCACAGCAATCACAATAATCAGGATCACTAATATCCCGATTACAACCGCCATCCGATGTTGATCCATACTTCTCCCCTTCGCGGCGCTGCTATGGGATGCCCTTCAAATGGCTCGAAGTTGTCAGTCCATCCACTTCTCGATCCCCGACATGCCCGTCCCGGCCTGGGGTCCTGCATGTCAATCCGGTGCGGGGAGTAGCACACGCGAGGAAAGAGTGCTCCTGTGTTTAAATCTCTACAGGACGATCTATGAACCTGCTTCTTCTCGGCCGCGGCAAGACTGGATCCCAAGTCGCGGATATTGCTTCGGAACGAAAACATCACTTCCGCATGGTGGGTGCGAACGAAAACGTTGCCGCCGCCGCGCTAACCACTGAGTCCCTCGCAGGCATCGATTGCATCGTCGATTTCACGGCACCACACTGCGTGCTCGCCAACATCGAGGCCTGCGTCGCCGCGGGAAAGAATATGGTCGTGGGGACAACCGGCTGGTATCAGGACATCGATCGCGTGCGTCGCTTAGTCGAGCGCCATAAAACTGGTTTCGTCTACGCGGCGAACTTTTCTGTTGGAGTGAATCTCTTTTTTGACATCGCCCGCACGGCTGCCACCGCCCTTCGCCACGAATATTCCGGTCAAATCTTTGAACGCCATCACGCCCACAAGAAAGACGCACCCTCCGGAACCGCGATCGCGATCCAAAAAATCATTCACGACACCGATCACAAACATGAACCGCTCGAGATCACCTCTTTTCGCGAAGGCGAGGTCGTTGGATTTCACGAAGTCATCTTCGAATCCCAAGCTGATCGAATTTATCTGAGTCACGACGCCAAGTCCCGCCGCGGCTTCGCCGAAGGTGCTGTTCGCGCCGCAGAGTGGCTCGTAGGCAAGAAAGGCTTCTACGATTTCAAAGACGTCTGGCATGAACTATAAATTCCAGCCGCCTAGGGATCCGCTCTGCGCTTGCGCCCGCCCCATCAACCCGGAACGATGCCAGCCGCCGTGGAAGAGCGGCCCTTTTAGGGCCGCGTATGTGCCCGGATAAGAGGACGGGGCTTTCGCCCCCGTGCCTCCGCCTGTGACGGTCGTCACGCGATTTTCCCCCGCCACTCATTCGAGTTATCTTATCTTTATGCAACTTCGTGGATGTGGCACCGCACTCGTAACTCCCTTTCATCAAGACGGCTCAATTGACGACGCAGCTCTCCGCAACCTGGTCGCATGGCAAATTGAATCCGGAATTGATTTCCTTGTACCCTGCGGCACAACCGGCGAGACTCCAACTCTCACTCACGATGAATGGCTGCACGTCATCGACACGACGATTGAAGTTGCTGCCGGACGCGTGCCCATCGTCGCCGGCGCCACCTCAAACGCCACCCACGAGGCCGTCGCCAAGGCACAGGAACTTGCCAGCCGGCCGGGCGTGGATGCGATTCTCACCGCATCGCCGTACTACAACAAGCCTACGCAAGAGGGACAGTATCGCCACTTCAAAGCCATCGCCGAAGCCGTCGGCGACAAGCCGGTCATCCTTTACAACGTCCCCGGACGCACCGCCGCCAACATCGAACCCGCCACGCTCGTCCGCCTCGCCGAGATCCCAAATATCGTCGGCGTGAAAGAAGCCGGCGGCAACATGACGCAGATCGCCGAAGTCGCCGCCACCGTTCCAGAACATTTTTTGATCTTCTCCGGCGACGACGCCGTCACTCTGCCCGTCATCGCCCTCGGCGGCGTAGGCCTCATCTCCGTCGCATCAAACGAAATTCCCCACGAGATGTCCAGTCTTACCCGTGCCGCTCTATCGGGAGATTGGGCAACCGCGCGCAGTCTTAATCGCAAATATCTATCGCTGATGCAGGCCAACTTCATCGAGTCCAGCCCGCTACCGGTCAAGGCCGTTCTCGCCATGATGGGCAAACTCGAAGAGGTTTACCGCTTGCCGCTCGTCCCCATGCGCCGGGACACCCGCTCAAAACTACAAAAGGTCGCCACCGAAGTCGGACTTATTACCAAACCTGCTCCCCCATCTCCCGACGCCGCGGAATTCTTCATCTACGAGAACTGGGTAGCAGGCCCGCACAAGATCGTCCTGCACCGCGGCACCTGCGGCCAATGCAGCCACGGCAAAGGACGCCCCGCCGGTCATGAAAATAATCACGCCAGATGGCACGGTCCCTACGCCACCCTGGCCGAAGCCCGAGAAACCGCCCACGCCATGTCCAACATCCTGATTCGCAGCGAATGCAAATGCGTGTGAGTTGTGGGTAAGACATCGGGCACAAACGAGAATTGTCGTTCGGCGCTGAATCGCAAATGGCCCGATCGCTCAATGGCTCGATTCTGCCCAGTTCCAGCTTTTGACAACGCGCCAACCCTCAATCAACAATCAACACTTCATGTCCAACCTTAAAGCCGCTATCGAACGCCTCTCAGCCCAAGGTGAAGTCGAACGTGATCCCGACGCTCGCAAAATATTTCTGGAATTCCGCGATCAACTCACGCAAGGCAAAATCCGCGCCGCCGAAAAAGTGGACGGCGGCTGGATCGTCAACACCTGGGTCAAGCAAGGCATCCTCTTGGGGTTCCGTCTAGGTTCTCTTCAGGATATGTCCGCCGGCCTCTCCTTCATCGACAAAGACACCTTCCCCGCCCGCCAATTTTCCGTATCCGACAAAGTCCGCGTAGTCCCCGGGGGCAGTTCCGCCCGCGTCGGCGCCTACATCGCTCCCTCAGTCATCTGCATGCCGCCAATGTTCATCAACGTCGGAGCCTACGTGGACGAAGGCACCATGGTCGATTCCCACGCCCTGGTCGGCTCCTGCGCCCAAATCGGCAAGCGAGTGCATCTAAGCGCCGCCGCTCAAGTTGGGGGCGTTCTAGAACCGATCAACGCCGCTCCCGTCATCATCGAAGACGACGTCCTGGTAGGAGGCAATTGCGGCATTTTCGAAGGAACTCTGGTGAGAGCAAGGGCGGTCCTGGGCGCAGGCACAATCTTGACGCGCTCCACCCCGCTCTACGATTTGGTAAAAGGCGAAGTCTACCGCGCAACAACCGAAGCGCCGCTGGAAGTTCCGGAGAACGCAGTCGTAGTCCCAGGTTCGCGAGCCGTAAAGAAAGGCAAAGCAGCCGACTGGAGTCTGTCGCTCTATACGCCTGTGATCGTGAAGTACCGCGACGAAAAAACGGACAAGGGAATCGAACTGGAAGACTGGCTGAGATAAAACACGCCGAATGCACCGAGTCCTGGGTGGGGCGGACAATCGCCAAGCTTGTCATCTTGAGCGAAGGGATTGCTTCGCAAAGCGGAGCAATCCCGCCGTCGAAAGATCCCTACCGTCTTGCACGTTGCCACCGATCGAGGCTATTCTCCCGGGACGCTGACTTACATGAAGCCTTTCGACGGCGCAGTTCGAACCTCTGGAGCGC
>JASLEQ010000257.1 GCA_030151135.1 Candidatus Sulfotelmatobacter sp.
TGAAAGAGACATTTCATCCCATTCTCGATACGACGGACGCGACTCTCGGGAACACTCTTTCGACGAACGAGATTCAGAACATTCCGCTGAACGGGCGGAATTTTTCGTCCCTGACGCTTTATCAGCCAGGCGCGATTGATACCGATCCTACCGGGCTGACCGGAAATAACGCGATTGAGCGCAACACCTACAACAACGGAGTAGTTGCCGTGAACGGAAATCGGCAGCAGGAGAATAACTACACGCTCGAAGGTGCCGACAACAACGAGCCGCAAAACAACTTGATTGGCTACAATCCGGCTCCGGATGCGATCGCGGAGGTGAAAGTAGTCGCGGCGAACGCCAACGCCAGCTACGGAAACGCCAATGGCGGCGCGATCGTCACCATCCTGAAGTCTGGCACGAATAATTTCCATGGCTCGGCCTATGAACTGGTGGAGAGCCAGATTTTCGACGCCAATTCCTGGAGCAACGATCACCAGTACCCCATCGTTCCCAAGAATTCCTACACGCAGCAGATCTTTGGCGCGACGTTGGGCGGACCAATCATCAAGAACAAACTGTTCTTCTTCGGAGATTATGAAGGTGTCCGGAAGCACAGCGGCGGCACGACTACGGCAAGCCTGCTAACCCCGGACATGCTGCAAGGCAACTTCAGTGCACTGACCGGGAAGGGGATCCAACTCTACGATACGCAAAATGGATTTGCCGCGTACGCCAACAATCAGATTCCGGTGGTGAACCCGGTGGCGAAATTTCTGGCAGGAAATCCCAATCTGTATCCCGCGCCGAATGCCACTCCGACAGATGGGCTTATCGCCAGTGATTACCAGGGTAAATTCTCGAGTTTCATCTCCAATAACCAAGGCGACGCGAAAATCGACTGGACGCCGGGAAACGTGAACCAGATCAGCGGCTTCTACTCGCAAGGGACCGGTAAAGATTTCACAACCGCGATTGTTCCGGTGTTTTTCCCGGCGCTGAATACATATCCGACGAAGATTTTTGGCGCAAGTTTTGTTCATACCTTTTCGCCAACCATCGTGAACGAATTTCGCTTGGGATTCACGCGCGTCCGCTGGAACAACGGTGTTCCGACGGACCCCTCCGGAGTTTTCGGACTCACCGGCGATCAGAAGGTCGGCATCCCGTTTGGCACGCAACTGTTCCCAGGATTCTCGGGCCAGAGCATCAGCGGCGGTGCGAGCTATATCGGCGCAAATGCTAACGCCCAGGTATTCACCGACAACACATTTAATTACTATGACAATTTGACCTGGCAGCGCGGACGTCATTACTTCACGTTTGGCGGCCAGGCGACGCGTTATCAGCAAAACTATGTCAACGCAGGCAATGTAGGCTTCCTGGGACAGTTCAGCTATACCGGGATTTTTTCCTCAAACCTGAATGCAGCGGATGGCCCCGGCTATGGCCCGGCCGATTTCGTTCTGGACCGCATTGCCAACGATCAACTTGCCTCCCCCACCGGGTGGGTTGGAAATCGCCAATGGCGGTTAGCGGGCTATCTGCAGGACGACTTCAAAGTTAATTCGAAGTTGACCCTGAATCTTGGTCTCCGCTACGAATACGATCAGCCCTGGTACGAGCAGAACAATAAGACCGCAAATGTTCTTCCTGGCGCCGTTGTGGAGTATGCCGGGCGCGTTCCGGCAGGAGCGGTGGCTGGATCCATCGTTTGCCCCACTCGCGCCTGTTACAACGCGAATTACGACCAGATCATGCCGCGCCTTGGCTTCGCTTATCAGATGAACCCGCGCTTCGTGATTCGAGGCGGCTATGGTGCCACTAGTTTCTTCGAAGGTTACTCATTCAACCAGCGCCTGACGTCGAGCCCACCATTTTCGCTCGCGATCAACACCGAGGCACCGCCTCCAAGCAAAACCGCTGGTGGAGTTCCGTTCACAGTCGAAGAAGGGTTCGGTGGACAGCAGTACGGCATCAATCCGAATTACAACCTCTATTCCGCGTGGCCCCAGAATGTTCAGCCCGCGTACATCCATCAATTCAATTTGACCTCCGAGTACGCAGTTACCAATGAGCTTTCGTTCAGCGTCGGCTATCACGGGCAGGTTGGACATCATCTGGCGGACTACCGCGACGCAAACCAGATACCAATCCAGAACGCCGCGGCCGTCTCTGCGATCGTTAACGCACCGGCGAACACCAATGGCTGCAACGTCCCATTCCCCACAGCGCTGCAGACGCCGTATTACTCGCTTGTTGGAGAGTGCAATCCGATTCTTCTCACCGAATCGGCGGCTCGCATGAATTACAACGCCGCTCAGGTCACGGTTCGGCAACGAACTCACAAGGGGCTCGAATACAGTCTGAACTACACCTGGGCGAAGTCGCTGACCAATTCCTCCGGCAACTACGCGGTTGCCAACACGAGTTGGAATGGCTCATCGGTGCAGGATGCGTACAACCTCAATGGGGATTATGGGCCGTCTGGCATGGACATCCGCAACAGCATGAACTTTGTCGGCGTATACGATCTCCCCTTTGGTCGCGGGCGCGCGTTCGGTGGTAATTCGAATCGGGCCCTTGATGCGGCTCTCGGAGGATGGAAGCTAGCGGCCTCGGCATTGCTGTATTCTGGATTCCCAGTCACTATTTTTGGGCCCGGTAATAACGGGACGTCCAATGCGTTCGGATTCAATCGCGCGAATCAATATCGCCCGATGATCATCCACAATCAATCGATCAATAACTGGTGGGGTACGGATCCGTCAGCTACCCCGTGTCGGGCCGCGGGAGAGGACAACGGAGTCTGCGCCTATGGGGAGGAGGGCAATTTCCAGTTCGGCAGCGCGCACAATAGTAGCGAACGTGGTCCGGGCTACCGGCAAGTCGATGCTTCGTTGTTCAAAGATTTCCATGTGTGGGGCGAATCCCACGTACTCGGGTTCCGAGCGGACTGCTTCAATCTCTTCAACATTGCCAGCTACGGAAACCCGGACAGTTCAGTTGGCGATAGTAATTTCGGACAGATCACCAATGTGCGGTCACCGGTGCGCCAGATTCAGCTAAGCTTGCACTATTCGTTTTAGGATCTGTCAATGAAGCAAGACAGTTTTTGGTTTAAGGCCAATTCGTTTTGACGACTGATCCGGTGCTCATTGAAGTCTGTGTCGATTCGGTCGCGTCCGCTCTTGCAGCGGAGCGCGGTGGCGCACAACGCATCGAGTTATGCAGTGATCTTCTGGAAGGCGGAGTTACTCCCAGCCTAGGTCTGCTTGGCATCGTGCGCTCCAGGCTTTCCATCGGCGTTCATGTCATCATTCGTCCGCGGCCAGGAGATTTCTGTTACTCGGACCCGGAACTCGAAAGCATGCAGCGGGATATCGAGTTTGCCAAAAGAGAAGGCGCACATGGAGTTGTTTTCGGCGTTCTCACATCCGACGGGCACGTCGACATCGAACGCACACGGCGTCTCGTAGAAATCGCCCGCCCTCTCTCCGTTACCTTCCATCGCGCATTCGATGTATCTGCGAATTTATTCCAGGCTCTTGAAGATATTTGCGCCACCGGTGCCGACCGAATTCTTACCTCGGGTGGAGAGCAGGACTGTCTTCAGGGGGCCGAGACCATCGCGAAACTCGTTCAATCTGCGCGCGGACGCACTGTCATCATGGCCGGAGGCGGCATCGGCATCCAGAATGCGCCGACGATCATTGCGCACACCGGCGTAAGGGAGATCCACGTTGGGCTTGCCACGCCGGTGAACGGCCAAGCGCATCACCCCAAGTCGCGATTATCTTTTGTTAAGGCCCAAGGTCTGGAGTATCACCGTACCGAAGTCCGG
>JASLEQ010000274.1 GCA_030151135.1 Candidatus Sulfotelmatobacter sp.
GAGGATTGCATGTCCGATCCTGGCTTCTGGTGGAGTCACCTGCACCCTGAGGATCGTCCACTCGCTCTTCAGGAAGATACTTGGGAAGAGGGCCGTCTATTCCAGGTTGAATACAGGATGCGCCGGCATGATGGCAATCAAGTATGGGTGCGCGACGAAGCGATCATCGTACGGGATCCGCATACCGGGAAGCGCCTCACCCGCGGACTGCTGATCGATATCACGCAGCAAAAGCGAACTGAGGAGGCCTTGCGCAGGAGCGAAGAAAGCTACCGCATGTTCGTAGCCCAGAGTTCTGAGGGAATTTTTCGCCAGGATCTCGATCGCCCGTTGCCCATAAACCTGCCGGAAGACGAGTTGGTGCATCGCATCCTCCACGACTCCTATATGGCCGAGTGCAACAATGCCATGGCCAGGATGTATGCTTTCGACTCCCCCCAGTATCTGCTCGGCAAGCGTTTGACGGAGTTGACCAGCATAGATGACCCACAAAATATCAAGTTGACTCGGGAGTACGTCCGCAATGGTTTTCGAGTAGTCGATCGGGTCTCACACGAGATGGACGCCCGCGGCAACGGAAAAATATTTCTACAAAGCCTTTTCGGCGTTGTCGAAGACGGAAAACTTCTACACTCCTGGGGCATTCAGCGCGACATTACGGATCGATTGCAGGCAGAAGAGGAACGCCGCAAAGCGGCTGACGCGTTTCGTGAGAACGAAGAAAGATATCGCGCCTTTGTGCAGCAGAGCTCCGAAGGCATTTATCGCATGGAGTACAACCCTCCTGTACCTTGCTATCTCCCGGTGGAGGAGCAAATACGCTGGGGACATCAGAGCGGATACGTGGCCGAATGTAACGATGCCATGGCAAAAATGTACGGGCGCGATTCGGCGGCCGATCTGATGGGCAAGAAGCTTTCCGAATTCCTGATCTTGCGCGATCCCGTCACCCTGAACTTCATGGAGAATTTCGTCCGCGCCGGATACCGGACCACCGATCAGGAATCGGTGGAGATGGATGCTCACGGACAAAAGCGCATCTTCCGGAACACCATGGTCGGAACCATCGTCAACGGCTATTGGGTGCGCACCTGGGGTATCACCCGTGACGTTACGGAACGCATTCACCTCGAGCAGCAGCTCCGGAACGCGCAGCAACTCGAAGCTGTCGGGCGTCTCGCCGGCGGCATTGCCCACGACTTCAATAACATCCTAAGCATCATCATGGGACACGGCGAGCTGCTACTGGCCACTGCTGATCTGAATGCCGACGGAAAAAACGCGGTTGATCAGATCCGCCGAGCCGCGGACCGTGCCGCTTCCCTCACCCAGCAGTTGCTCGCCTTCAGCCGCAAGCAGGTATTGCAGCCACGCGTGCTGGATCTCAACGAAACCGTGGCTGGTGTGCAGAAGATGCTCACCCGCGTGATCGGTGAAGATATTGAACTGTTCGCGCAACTCAGTTCAACACCCATGACGGTCCGCGCGGATCCCGGCCAGCTCGAGCAGGTACTGATGAACCTTGCCGTCAATGCCCGCGACGCCATGCCACAGGGCGGAAAGATCACCATGACCACGATGCACATCGAGGTTGGGGTCGACGAGGCTCGTGATCTGGATCTCCCTCCCGGACGTTACGTGATGCTTCGGGTCAGCGACACTGGCCAAGGCATGGATCAGCAAACGCTGTCGCACGTCTTCGAACCGTTCTTTACAACGAAGCCGATGGGCAAGGGGACCGGGCTTGGACTGGCCACCGTGTACGGCATCGTGAAGCAGAGCGGCGGCGATATTCGGGTAGAAAGCGAAACTGATCGCGGTACTGGATTCCGCATCTACTTGCCCGCCGTCGAAGGTGAGAGCGGGGGCATTATTGAACGAATGCCCGGCCGCTCCATTGCCGGTGGTACTGAAACCATTCTCGTCGCCGAGGACGAGCCGGACTTGCGCGAGCTAACAAAGATATTCCTTGAGAGCTACGGATACCGAGTCCTCCAGGCCGCCAGTGCCGACGAGGCTCTCAAACTCGCCGATCGCTTCGGAGAGCGCATTCATCTTCTTCTCACCGATGTGATCATGCCGGGAATGAGTGGACGTCAATTGGCCGAGAAGATACACCTGAAACGTCCAGAAACGAAAATTGTCTACATGACGGGCTACACCGACGACATGGTCGTGCAACATAAGGTGCTCGAGCCGGGGGTGCAACTTCTTCAGAAACCCTTCACGAAAGTTGATCTTGCGCAGAAGCTTCGGGCGACACTAGACGGCAGAGACTAGGTAGGCCTTCCGATAGCCGCCAGTCCCAGGCTCTGGCTCCTAAACCGCTCCCGTCTGATTCCGGTAAAATTCTTCTGGGAAATCCTACATCGAGGGATCAAACTCAAATGATGCACGCTGCAAATGGCGGAGCTATGGGAGACACGAAAAAAATCTGGGTCACTCTGACCGGCCTCCCACTCACCATCAAGCTGAATTGGCCGTTTCATCAGTCCACTTCCGGAGCCGATTTTTGGGTGATTCACGGGGATATCATCCTCGAAGGCTCTGACGGACTACACGCTCCTATCGCGGTGAACATGTCGCAAACCGTGAAGGAAGTGATGCCCTCTATGGAACCAAAAGACGCCGAGGCCCCGGTAATCAATGCTCTGCGCAAGCAAGTGGACCGCCGCCAAATCGAATTTCTGAAATCCGGCAAACTTCTCCCCGTCCCGTTTTCAAGTCGTCACTACGATTTCAAGCGGCAGCAGTGGGTCTTTGGAAAAGCCACCGACGAGGCGATGGCGGAGTTTCTTGAACGCAAAGTTTTCTGGCAAACGAAGGCGGGTAGTTCTCGCGTTTGGATTGCCGATCCGGCCGAAGCTCAATACGTGCAGACCAGTCCGAATCATCTGCTGGAACTTGCGGCGCGCCTGGTCGCGGCCCAAGGCTTGATCCGAATCGAAGGGGAATATGCCGAAGCCACTCCTGGCCTGATTAACCAAGCGACGCGTTTCGAGAGTGAACGGAAGGCTGCGGTTCAGGAACTGGAGCGGAAGCACGCTTTCGAGCGAGGTTGACCGCTAGAAGGCGAATCGCGCTTTCCTCATGCGTTTGTCGGGAACTCCGCATCCAACCATTCATCAGATGTCACTGAGAGTGAAAGTTTCGTTGTGACGATCTTTTGCCCTGGGCGCCGGCAAAAAAACAGGCTGCGTATCGCGGTACTCGCAATTTTTTGTGTGGCGGGACCGGCGCTTTTGCTCGCGCAAAGTAATTCCCCGCTTCCGGATGCGCCTTCGCCAAATCAGACGCCCTCGGTGGAGAAGAAGGACGAACCAGGAGCCGAACGGGTCGCAAAGGAAGCCGCCGACGTAACCAAGAAGATCAGCGAGCAAGCCATGGTCAAGGCTCGCACCTGGGAGAGCAGTTGGCTTACCGGCGTGTTCGTGAAACAGGGCGAGACTATGACGCCGCTGACGGGTCGGCAACGCAGAGAACTCTACTTGCAGCAGACGCTGATCACTCCCGGCGCGTACATGAAAAGAATGTTTGCCGCCGGTATAGATCAGGCCCGCGGCGTTCCCAGCCAGTGGGACGACGGTTGGGGTGGCTACGCCGAGCGTTTCGCATCACGCGAGGGACAGTTCATCTCCGCCAACAGCTTGGCGGCGCTGGGCAACTCCGCCCTCAAATATGAGCCCCGCTACGATCGCTGCCAGTGCAAAGGGTTTTGGCCACGCACGAAACATGCGCTTGCGCGTAATTTCTTTACCTTCAACGATACGGAAGTCCAGCGTCGTCCTCAGTTGGCCCTTTATGCCGGCGCATTCGGAGGGGGCATGATCTCCACGGCGTGGAAACCGCATCCACGCAATGCGTTCGCCGAGGGCGGCCGCGCTATGCTTGGCCAGGCAGGCTACGGATCGCTCCTGAATTTCTTTATTGAATTTGCCGGTGAAATCAATCGCGAGATTGGCGTAAAGAGGCAAACTCCGCCGCAATACTGACGGCCGCTAGGCCATTTTCGGCCGGCTCACGAATTGCCTGATCACCGTTCCAATTGTTAGCAGGGTCATTAATGAAATAATCCCGAGCGAGATCACGCAATATACACACCACACGCCAAGAATGTCTCTCTCAATATGGGCCAGGTAGAGCGAAAATGCCAGGCTCAGTAGGAGCAACACCAACAGCGTCCGAAACCCTCGGCGAAACGCGATAACTGCCATCGCGATGTATCCTAGAATTCCCGCAGTCGCCACGGGGATGGTACTGAGAACTGGTATATAGGCATGAATGCCCATCTGATCGAACACTCCTCCAAGAACGGCAAATGGACTGTGATTCACGACGCCGCAATCCCATCGCTCATTGATGCTGCAGGGTGAATCGCCGTACTCGCGATAGTGTTCTCGAAGCGCAAGTGCCGATACGACGATACCCAGGAGAGCCAGAATAAAAAGACCGTATTTCATGAATGCCTCTGCGCTGCGATTCGCAACTCCGCGCTAAGCCTTGGGACTTTTTGCGTCCGCAGCGTCCTTTATGAGATCAGAAACCTGCCAGTCGCTTCCGTGATACCACTTCACAATTTTGCCGTCCGGACCGATGACGGTTGTGCTCAAGTTGTGAGTGATCATCCCGCCTTCCGGTTTAACGGTGAGCGCGAAAAAATCGCCCATCTTAGGCAGATCGCCAGCTTTCGGCGCGGCAAACTGCCACCTGCGGAATAGCGCCGCATTCGTAGTCTGCGCCACGTGAAAGCCGTAGTCGCGTAGCACCTTCGGCGTGTCATGCTCCGGATCAAAACTGACACTCAACAACTCTAAGTTCGCGAGCCCCGGATTCGAACCGAGTTGCTTATAGATCTCGTTGAAGTTGCTGCTCATCCGCGGACAAAAA
This sequence comes from Candidatus Sulfotelmatobacter sp., assembly GCA_030151135.1. The sequence continues at coordinate 4,888 of JASLEQ010000274.1, forward strand.
TCCGGGAAAGGGCATCGCGTGTAGATAAACGTGATCAACAAAGTCTTGCCGCGATAATCGTGCAGCGAGATCCTCTTACCGTCCTGATTCGTCAGGACAAAATCCGGAACGTCTTCCCCTGCAGTGGGCATGTGCATCGCGTTCGGCGCCGCGGCCGGCGGCTGTCCGGTTCCGGTGACCTTAACGTTCTCCAGCCAATATTCCGGCACCACGCTGTCATCGCGGGGATCCGTTTCGATCACGACGAGATCGCCAGAAATACGGTCGCCCGCCGCCAACTGCCTCAACATCTCCGGCGGCTTGATCTTGTAAGCCATCACCATCGGTTCCATGTAGCCCTGGACCATATCTCCATCAATGTTCGCCATTTGTGACTGCAAATCGATCGATACGATTTTCCCTGTGAATGTATATCTCTTGCTGGGCAAAGGCTTCGCCTCGTGGCAAGAGGAGATCAGAAATACCGAGCTCAGAAGAAAAAAAATAAGAAAACTATGGTGCACAGCTCTGGTTCGATTGTTCACGATGTACACAATGTAACTCTTCTCCCGCGCGCTTTCCATGTTGATGAGCACCGTTCATTTCTGCAGCACTCGCTGCTGGACGCCTCATCCCGAATGGGAATCTCTCCGCGCGTTCAATTTTTTCTAAAAATGGAAGCGATATCTCAACTCCGCAAAAATCTCTCGGGGGTTGTTCCAGTGGAAGCCGCCAAATGTGACACTGTTATCCAACTCGACGCGTCGATTCGCTACATTCAGCGCGGTGAGCGACGCTGACAATCGATCGCCGAAATCCTTTCCCACCGTCAGATCGAAAGTCGTGTGCGCAGGCAGGTAATTGCCTGCGTAAGGCTGACCAGGGAACCCATTCGTGAAGCCCGAACCGTAATAAACGTTAGTCGAAGCATAAGCCCGCAACGGCAACGTGACGTCAGCTCCAACATTCAGGGTATTGCGCTGATCATGATCGAGAGGACATAAACTGCCAACTGAAGCGGGCGCGCAAATATTCGTGGTGAAGCTGGTCAGTCCGCCTGTAATGCCTCCACCCGCTTCTGCGATCTGGTTTGAATACGCAAGATGAATTTGCGCCCGGTGAACGATCTTCGGAGAGCGTAGCGTCAATTCCCATCCACGGATCAGCGCCTTGTCGATCGTGAGAGGGAAGAACAGATTCGATTCTCCAATCACATCATGATCGAAGAAATTCCGCGCTCGAGTGCGAAACGTATCGGCATCCACCGTCCAACCGCGGAAAGGAATGTTTACGCCAAACTGACTTTCCTCGTCTCGCTCTCCCGACAACGCAATGAATCCGCAATTGCTGATATTGCAGAATCCGATGAGCGATCCCGACGCTGTGACCAGCGGCGGAGCCTGGTAATAATGCCCATAGAATGCCCGAAACGTCCATCGTAACTTCGGGACCGTGTATGCCGCTCCAAAGCGTGGACTGACCGCATTCTCCGAAAATCCCTTGTTACCGGAAAAATGCGTCGGCCGTATTCCCATGGTAAAGGTCAAGCCGGAAAAAGGCTTGAAGCTGTCTTCCACGAAAAAGGCTGCCAGCCCTCCTGTCGGCTGTTCCGTATCGCGAAATGCCGGCTGCCCACTTCCGTCATTGAACGTTGCGCCGAAACTTTCATGGTTTGCCTGGTAGAAACTGTATGTCCCGGCCTGGAAGCTGTTCCTCGATAGGTTCGCGCTGAAACTGACTTGCCCTCCCGCGTAGGTCGAACTACGGTCCTGATTGGCCGCAACCGGCACATCGGTCGGCGCACTGTTATAGTTCGCGGCATTGAAGTGGTAAAAAGGCGACGTTGTCAGGAGCAGTTTCGAGCTAAACGTATGCACCCATGAAAAATTGACTACGGCGTCGGACTCGTGATCACTGTCTCGCAATCCGATGCTCGGATATTGCGGCGTAAAACTGTTCGCGGGAATTGCACCATTCTCGATATCATTCGGATCAGGATCGTAGGGAACCTGGTAGAAATCCTTTCGCTCTGAAGTTACAAGTCGTAGCTGGTTTGCTGGATCAAGGTTGAAGATCAGTGAGCCAAAGCCACCAAATCCGTTCTCTCGATCGTGGACGACCTGCGGCACCGGAGTTTCGATTCCAAGATTGCTCCTGTTTCCGTTAACGCTGGCATAATACGCGAAACGCTGAGTGTGGCTGCCGATGCTGAACTGGTCGTTCGTCTGAAAAAAATTCCCTGCGCTCAGCACGAATTCGGCTTCCCGATTACGCTCAAACCCTGTGCGCGGCACCACATTGAATACCCCGTAGGTACGGTCTCCCATCTCAGCGCCATAACTCCCGCGGCTCACTTCCAGGTAATCGATGTCCTTGGGATCAAACTGTGGTCCCACATTCGAGGCGATATTGGTATTCGGAACCGGCACGCCATCAATCAGCCAGTTCGTTTGATGTCCCCCGCGAATGTGAAGCTGGTCATGCGTGATATACGCTCCAGGAACGAAATCTGTAATCATCGAGAGGCTGTTGCTACGCGAGGCACCGGGCGTGCGAGCGACTTCCCCCCGATCCACTATGGTGATCGGAGTTGCACTGTCGCTCGGAACTTCTTCCGCAGCCCCAGACACATTCACAGTTTCTTTGGCTCCGGCGACATCCAGAGCAAAGTGCAGCACCGGACTCGATCCCGAAACCACTGTCACCTCCTGCTTCGCCTGCTCGAACCCCACCCCGGCGACGGTGACCACGTACTCACCCAGAGGAACCGCGTTGAAAGTAAAGTCCCCGGCCGGATCGGAATTCACGGTGGACGACCAGTCGGAGTTCTTAGCCTTGATCATCACCATGGCGTCCTGGACTGGGCGGTGCTGCGGATCGTGAATTACCCCCCGCACCGACGTGACCACTGACGCCGAAAGATCCGCAGCCAAAAAGAACACTGTGGTGAATAGCATGATCCGAGTCGTGCGCATGAAACCTCCCCGCAACAAAGATTCGGTAAGCACCAGGGATTAAGTTCCGAAGCTGTGCCTGACTGCACGGACCTCACGCGCGCCCACCTTATTAACCAGCGCGAGAGCAATCAGGTCGTTTTGCTGCTAATGGAATGGAACTCAGGCAGGGAATGCGAGCGGCGGAGCCCGGCTCGAATGGGAACTCAGCGAGAACCTTTCCGGAGAAAGCGTTCGGGCGTTCCCGTTCCGCGCCGTGACACTAAGTGGATTGGTAGATGCTTCGAAATTCTCTGTTTGCGCCCATTGAGAGGTGGTAATGGCGTGTGCGGTTTGCCGAGGGCAGCATTCCGAACTGCGCAATACCGGTTCGTCGCTGCCAGCGCTGTGACAGCGATGCGCAAGTTTCCTTAAACAACACGCGTGAGCCGCAGGTGCTATAGCTTGCATGCCTGCTGGAACGAATGTTCCGGCGAGGGCAAGGCACAAAAGCAATCTGGCAGTTATCCGCCGCATGTCTAGGACGTAGAACCCCGAAGTGAAATCAGAATAGAACACGAATGCGAGACGCGCAACATCCTAAAACTCGCGAGCTTTTCGCACCCCTCGGGTCCATTGACGTGGGATGCAACGTGGAAGGCTTAAGAGTTGGCACCAACCGGAATTTGGTTTCCAACTATTCCGGGCACCGCTCGGCCCTGTACACTCTCCCGTTAGCGCGTTGGAGCCACGGTTGCAGTCTTCGGGGCGAGCGCTACCCAAAAGTCTCACCTCTCCCGGGCGGGAGTTTTCCGATTTATGGGAAAGCGCAGCGAGCCGCGAAAAGAAGTTCAAGTGCCGGTGCGGATCTTTGGCACTGATAGCAGCGGCGCCGTTTTTTCTCAAAAAGCCACGACCGTAAACATCAGTCGCACGGGAGTCGAACTTGCCGGAGTCGAGGCTAGTCTGGCCGTCGACGAAATCGTAGGCGTCACGTACAAGACAAATCGAGTCCACTTCCGGGTCAAATGGGTAGGTAAGGCAAACACACCGAAGGCTGGCCGTCTCGGCTTACTGAATGTGTCTCCCGGCAAACCGTTATGGGATTTTCCCCTCGAGAGCGCGGGCAAAGATCCGTATGAAGGTGGCATTCCCGAGCGTCGAATCCACCCGCGTTACCGCTGCCAGAATTCCATTGAGATTCACATCCATGGCAGCGCGTCGTTTTGGGGTACCGTCTCCGACCTCAGCCTGGGGGGATGCTACGTCGAAATGGCCATCCCTCTGGAAGTCGGCACAAAACTTCGAGTTGCTCTATGGTTCGGTCAATCCAAAGCGTGGGCCGAAGCTGAAGTCGCGCACCGGACACCTGGATTCGGAGTTGGCGTCAGATTTAACCAAATTTCTCAGCAGGATCTCGACATCATCCGCCAATACCTGAATACTCTCGCCCCTCTTGCTCGCAAGCCTATGCTCGGAAATCTCTCGCACCCCGCACGTTAAGGGTTGCGCCGCGTGAAAGTGTATCCGTCACGAAACACAAACTGCTGTCCCGCAGAGCGAGTTTCTTTCGTGAACTGATACAAATTACGGTCGATCATTACTGTAATCCGCACATCTGCGGGTTTGTGGTTCTCCTGCCCGCCTCCGCTTAGGGTCAACTTGATCCGCTTACCTTTCTGTTCGTTGCCGTCGATCCGGAAAACGTCCGCCGATTGATCACGATCGGAAGTCACCGTGAACTGACGGGCACCGTCGTCGATCGTGATGTTGGATTTCTCGGTCACAGTTTTCGTAGGACCATCATCATAGGTGTAAGAGAACTCAATCGACTTCCCATCAGCACTCGACCGCACCTCAAGCCACGCAGGCAGCAGTACGCGCTCGTTGGATTGAAAATCCCGGTACTCGAGTGTCCCAGTCCATTGACCCGTAAGTTCCGAATAAATCTGTTCGCGGGATGTCAAAAAGGATTGTGCGGAAGAACTGGAGGGAAAACAAATCAGGAGCGCAGCTAATGCGGTGAGCAGAGCCTTGACCATGGCCCTTGGACGAAATGCGTGAGCTCAAGTAAGCAAACAAATCAGATGAGCGCCCCATTTCTTGCGCTTTTTGCACGCCAGAAATGGGGATTTTAACTGTGCGGAAAACGCCCAACAGTCGGAGATTTAGAACGTCCCGGTTTCCATCACTTCAGCATTCTGCGACTTGCTATTTCTGGCCTTCTTTCATCTTCCGAGATTTCTCTTCCACCCCCCGCGCCAGCTTGTCCTTATGCGCGTGCATTTTCTTAGCGATGCCCTCATCTGCCAAAGCGATCATTTGCGCCGCAAGAATTCCGGCATTGGTTGCGCCCCACTTTCCGATCGAGACCGTCGCGACGGGGATCCCCGGAGGCATCTGCACTGTCGAGAGCAGCGAGTCCATCCCGTTCAGCGATGTCGACGGAATCGGTACACCAATCACCGGCAGAACTGTATGCGCCGCAATCACTCCCGCCAGATGTGCCGCACCACCTGCGCCGGCAATAATCACCTTGATCCCGCGATCTGCGGCCTTCTTCGCGAAATCCGCCGACCGGTCCGGGGACCGGTGCGCCGACGTCACATCGATTTCATATCCAATCCCGAAATCGTCGAGAGCCTTCCCTGCCTCCCGCATGATCTCCAGATCCGAATCACTCCCCATCACAATCGAAACCAATGGCTTGCTCATTGTTCTCCTCTAGAACGTTGTTTGGATTGTCATCCTGAGCGCGGTCGAGGGATCGCTGCCTTGTCACGCGTGCCCGACCACGGATGAATTTTGAAACCTCAAATCTATGAAACTTAAACCCTATTTTTTCAATGCCCTTGCCGCAATATCTTTCCGATAATGCGCCCCAGCAAACGTAATCTTAGCGCAAGCTTGATACGCGCGATCCACTGCCATCCTGAGATCCCGCGCCCGTGCCGTCACTCCCAGCACGCGCCCACCAGCCGTGTAACAGACGCCATCACGCTGAGATGTGCCTGCGTGAAATACTTTCACTCCTTCTACCCTTCCCGCTTCTTCAAGCCCATCAATCCGCTTTCCCTGTTCGTATGTGCTGGGATATCCGCCGGAAGCCATCACCACGCACACCGATGCATCCGGCGACCACTTGAAATCGCCGTCGCTCAACCGCCCATCGATAGACGCCTCGATCGCATCCACAAGATCGCTCTCCAGACGCATGAGAATCGGCTGCGTTTCCGGATCGCCAAACCGACAATTGAACTCCAGCACCATTGGACCGCGTGCCGTCATCATCAGACCGCAATAGAGTACGCCCTTGAACTCGCTGCCTTCCGCCTTCATCCCCGCGACGACTGGACGCGCAATATGATTCACCAACCAGTCGCGCATACGGTCATCAACAATGTCCGCTGTCGAATACGCGCCCATGCCACCTGTATTCGGCCCGGTGTCCCCGTCGCCCACACGCTTGTGGTCCTGTGCCGCCACCATGGGCGCAACGCGTTCTCCGTCACTGAATACGAGAAACGACAACTCATCTCCGTTCAAGCACTCTTCCAGCACCACGCGCGCCCCGGCCTCACCCACCATCTTCCCGCTCAGCATGTCGCCCGCAACGCTCGCTGCCTCTTCCTTGCTCTTCGCAATAACGACTCCCTTGCCGGCCGCCAGACCGTCGGCCTTCACAACTACTGGAGTGTGAAAGTGTCCCAAAGCCGCACGGACCTGCTCGATGGAGTCGCAAATCGCAAAAGGAGCTGTCGGGATGTGATGCCGCTGCAGGAACTCTTTGGCAAAGCTCTTGCTGGATTCCAGCTGCGCGGCGGCTTTCGTCGGCCCAAAAACTCGTAATCCCCGGCGATTGAACTCGTCCACCACTCCGATGGTAAGCGGCAACTCAGGCCCAACGACGGTTAAATCCGGCCGGAGACGGTTCGCGAGAGCGATCACCGAGTCCATACTCTTCAGGTCCCCAGGCAGGCACTCTGCCTCGTCGGAGATGCCGCCGTTGCCCGGCGCACAATAGAGTTGCGAAATGCGCGACGACTGCTTCAGCTTCCACACCAGCGCATGCTCGCGCCCACCGCCGCCAAGAACGAGTACTTTCATATCGGAGCAAATCAGGTTAGAAGTTAAGGAGGAATACTGTCAAACCCAGCAGAGCTCTGAGTCTGTCCCGCGCCAAATTGCACAGCAGCGGTCATGGCGGAAATTTACACAACAAAATTATCGATGAGCCGCGTCGCTCCCACATAGGCAGCCACTGCGACAAGGGCGCCCGGCGAGGCCTCAGGAAGCGCATCCAGCGTGGATGCGTCCACGATCTCCATGTAGTCCACCCGAACCAAACTCTCCTTGCGGAATTCTTCCCGAGCCGTCGCCCGCAACTTGGACGAATCCGTCTCACCAGCCTCGATCGATTGCCGCACACGCGCCAGTGCCCGATACAGCACCAACGCCTGCTTCCTCTCTTCCGAATTCAGGTATGCATTCCGTGAGCTCATCGCCAGTCCATCGGCCTCACGCACAATTGGACAGACAACAATTTCAACGGCGAAATCCAGGTCACGCACCATCCTGCGGATCACGGCTACCTGCGCTGCATCCTTCTGCCCGAAAAATGCCTGATCCGGATCGACAATGTGAAACAGCTTCGATACGACTGTAGTCACTCCACGGAAATGTCCCGGCCGCGACCGTCCATCGAGTTTTTCGCTCAATCCCTCGACAGTCACCCAGGTCGCCGCCCCTCCCGGATAAATCTCCGCCACCGAAGGTGCAAAAAGAACGTCCACCCCTTCCCGCTCCAGCAATTGGCAATCCCGATCATAAGATCGCGGATATTTCGCCAAATCCTCGTTCGGCCCAAATTGTGTGGGATTCACAAAGATAGATGCGGCCACCACATCCGAGTCCCTCCGGGCGGCCCTCACGAGAGACAGATGCCCTTCGTGGAGCGCTCCCATCGTCGGAACGAATCCCAGGCGCTTGCCGCGTACACTCCGCAAGGCCGCTCGTAAGTCATCGATTGTCGTGAAAACTTTCAAGGAAGTGATTCAGAAATCACAATGCACTCGGAACGGCGCCCCCGATTCCGACAGAAGTGGCGGCTGAGTCTTCAAGCGGTCGGCACCCACCTGACATCGATATGAGCGCCCTGGAGCAGCCCACCCACGATCCCTTTATTTTTTCGGATCGCTACCGCATCCTGCTCCGAACCTTTCGTGCTGTTCTCAGTGGCCGCCACCACGCGTCCGTACGGCCAGTTTGCGGCTGGCAGTTTTGCCAATTCCGGCAACAGTTCGTCCGGCTTAAACACGATTTCCGCGCTGTCCTCGACATCGAACAGGGCCACGCCGTCCGGTCGCACAATCAAGTATGGATTGCGCCAGTTCTTCATATCCCGCACGCTTCCGTACTTTGCAGAGTCCGCGACAGGAATTGCCTGCAGCACAGTTTGCGCATCAGGAGTCTTGGGCCCGGGATCCCTCGAGCACCCGGCCAAAATCATGGCCAGCAACAGTAGACAAAGAGCACGCCAAGAAATCACTATCGATAGTACCCCGCTGCGGGAACATCGCTCTTCGCGGCCCAAACCAGCGCCACGATCCATCCTATGACGCTCCAGCCTAGAAAGAGGTTGAGTAAAAAAATCGCCAATGTATCACGCTTGCTGCGCGCCAGAGCAATGATCGACGGCAGGAAGTACATTACAAACCCGAAGCCGAAGAACGGGAAGAAGAAAATCGCCGGAAGACCCATGGCTACCTCCCAAACAGCCCATCAAATCCAACAAAAGATTATACGGAAAGCGGCACCGGACGGTTCCTTGGTATTGACACTCAATGAGATACCCCTGCCTCGCTGCCTTTCAGAAATAGCGGACCGCTCGGCCATACTGATGGAATCGCGAACCGCGGCAGGAATCTTACTTACCGCCCCATTGCCCGCTTCCGGGCCAGCACAGTATCCATAGCTGCTCTCGTTTCCTTCGGAAGATGGTACGACTCCTCGTCGGATGGATATTGCTGGGACCTCACATCCGCGCGGAAGGCTTGTACCGCCTGGGTGATCAGAGCGGCAGCATCTCCGTAGCGGCGTACAAACTTCGCAGGCGTATGAAATGTCAGGTTTATGAGGTCGTGAAACACCAGCACTTGTCCGTCGCAGTCAGGGCCAGCCCCAATTCCGACTGTGGGCGTGCTCACTTCCGCAGTAATCATCGTCGCCACTTCGCGCGGAATCCCTTCCAGGAACAGACACGCTACGCCCGCACGATCGAGGGCCACGGCATCTCGCATGAGTTGCTCTATAGCTCCCAGATTCTTGCCTTGGACCTTGTATCCCCCCATTACATTCACCGATTGCGGAGTCAGACCGATGTGCCCGGCAACCGGAATCTCTGCATCGATGATCCGCCGAATAAGATCGGCTCGACGCTCTCCGCCTTCCAGCTTCACCACTTCGGCGCCACCTTCTTTCACAAATCGCGCGGCATTAAGGAGGGCGTCTTTGGGATCTACCTGGTATGACCCATACGGCATGTCGGCGATCAGAAGGGCATTTTTCACACCGCGCCGCACCGCTTTCACGTGATGCAACATCTCGTCCATCGTGACCGAAAGCGTGTTCTCGTATCCCAGCATGGTTTGAGCCAGAGAATCTCCGACCAGCACCATATCGATGCCAGCCTCATCGACTAAACGCGCGGTTGCGTAGTCATAGGCCGTAAGGCAACTGATCGGTTCGCGGTGGAGCTTCTGATCCCGCAGGGATGCGGTGGTGATTTTCCGGCCAGAGCGGTCAAACGCCCCGCCAATCGGGGTAATACTCATGATGACCTCCAGTGCCCCTCCGGCGCTGCCGGATAGAGCCTGTGTATGCATCGCGGCGTCTACATCTTTGGATGACGCTCGCAGTATTTTAGCTGGAAAAAAGAAGAGCGTCGATCTTTTCCTTTCGAAGAGAGAAAATATGTATATTATAGAAAAAGCGGTACTTGGGAGGAGATGGGCCTACTTACCTTCCCCGATAGAGAAGATTCACCACCCCGGCGAGAGCCAAGATCCAACCCCATGCAAATGATGTCCCCCAGATCACAAGGGAGATAACGCCGGCACCCAGCAGCGCAACGGAGATCCAGACCGGCAGGGCCGCTCCTCCGTGCCTGGACGAGTGATGAAAATGCGGAGGATGTGGATGATGCGGTTGGTGAGGATGGGGGAGGTGCCCCCGATGAAGCGGTCCACGGTGCGGAAGGAGCGAGGGTGGCCTGAACATAAAACCCCAATTGCGAAGATCCAACGGGCCCTTATGCCGTCACTCTACTACAAAGGCAGCGGAACGATGTAGATACTTATACTGTCTCTCCCTCTTTTCCACCATTAAACACGGGACAGAACTGCCAGGATATTTGGCCAGCCCAAAAGCACACAGTCTGCCTACGCGCTCGCCGCATCCTGTCCCCCCAGCGGCAGGAAATACTGGGTCCCCTTGATCGGCTCGCTCACTTTTCTCAGAAGTTCTTGCAGGTCTTCATTTCGATCGACGAAATCGATTTCTGACGTATTCACGATCAGCAGGTCCGACGATGTGTAGTGGAAGAAAAAATGCTCGTACGCCTTCACTACTTCTTCCAGATACTCTTCACTCACGGCCTTTTCGCCCGGCACATTCTTTTTCTTCAGACGTTTTTTCAAGACCTCGGGGGTCGCCTGCAGATAAATGACCAGGTCCGGCGTCGGCAGTTGTTCGCGAAAATAATTGTAGTAACGATTGTAAGTGTCGAGTTCCTGGTCGGTGAGATTCAAACAAGCAAACAACTTGTCTTTCTCGAAAATGAAATCGGCAACGATCGTCTTGTTCGATTGCGGGCCGACATCGAGCGCCTGCAACTGTTGAAATCGCTGCACCAGAAATGACAGCTGCGCTTGAAATGCGGCGCCGCGCTCCCCCTCGTAAAATGCGCGCAGAAACGGATTCTCATCCGGTTCCGTCACACGCTGCGCATTTAGTCGCTCGGCAAGAATGCCAGCCAGCGTGCTCTTTCCAACTCGAATGGGACCTTCGACCGCGATATAACGGGGAAGCTCAAAAAGATTGGCCATGGGCTCGGAATTTCTACTCGGAAACGGCAGGATATCCCGGATGCGCCTCACTGACAATTGCGGGATGAGTTAACAGGGATTAGATGATTGAATGATCGGGCCAGTGAGTGCTTGAGTTTCAAAGCCGCCCGGCTACGTTTTCGCTCCGCAATCGCCCGATGAACCCGGTGACTCAATCATCCGATCAATTAGAATCCTTCCATGCTCGGAACGATCGTAGCCGCAACTGCTGCCATCAGCGCAGTCACGGGTGGCTACCAGTCCATGGCTCCCACGGGCCAGTGGTACGGGCGCACATTCACAGGCCTGCCTGCGGGAACCAGGCAACTGGCGCTCACCTATGACGACGGCCCCAACGATCCTCACACCTTCCATCTTCTCGACATGTTGGCGAAGCACAATGTGCAGGCAACGTTCTTTGTGATTGGCCGCTTCGTGAAACAGCGTCCCGATATCCTTCGCAACATGGCGAACGCCGGTCATGCAATCGGGAACCATACCTTCACTCATCCTCTCCTCACGGTGAAAAGTGCGCCAGAGGTACGCCATGAGCTCGAAGGTTGTCGGGCAGCGATTAGTG
>JASLEQ010000285.1 GCA_030151135.1 Candidatus Sulfotelmatobacter sp.
GACTGCGAGCCACTGAAAAAACTGCTCCACGCCATCATGTACCGGATCATTATTTACTCGGGTTGCGGAACTCCAATGCTTGCCGCCATCTTTGGATTGCGAAATGAAAACGTCAATGTCCCCATTTCGATAGTCGCTCCAGGTGACATATAGACTATTGCTCTTCGCATCTATCGCAATCTGCGGGAATCCATTGGCCCGCTCAAGGGTATCGATGGCGTACATGATGGGTGCGGTATGCAGAATCGCCCGCGCTCGTGAAAAGCTCTTTCCTCCATCACGCGATTTCGTGAACATCAGGTCATCATCCTGGCTCCATATCGTATAGAGGGTGCCATCCGGCCCAACAACCCCGTCAAAACCTTCAGCAGCACCGTTATCGTCGCGAGGCAGGCCAGGGTGCGCGTCGATCTCGATCGGTGCTGACCACGTCTTCCCGTCGTCTGTCGAACGCGACAGCAGCATTTGCGAATCCGTCAGGCGCCAGCGCGTCCAGCCGATATACAAGTTACCTGCGAACTTTCCATTGCTGGTATCGGCCACGATGTACGGCTTATCTTCAAAGGGAACTCCCGGATTGCTTGGCTGCTCTGACACCGCAATGTGTTCTGTCTCCCACGTCTTACCCCCATCAAGAGACCGGCGGACAAAGATTCCGTTTCGGGTTGCCCCGTGTGCCCAGTAGTTAAAGGTCCCCAATTTGTCGAAGGCGATGTAGCAGACGAAAGCGTGCCCCTGATTATCGAAGACCGTCGAGACGTCACCCGAGATCCTGTAGTTCTTCGGAGCAGTCCCTTCGGCTGCGGTCCACGCATGCCCCGCGTCGGTTGAATAGGAAGCATGCACGTTGTCCTGAAAAACCGCGACCACTTGCTTCGGATTCGAAAGATTCACTGCGATGCCCGGTTCGGTAAAATAACCCGGCTCAGCAGTAAGTGGAAATACCTCGGCATTCGGAGCCTTGGGCAATTCCTGTCCGTGGAATGGGACTACGGAGGAAATTAAGGGTCCAACAATAACCAGGAAGGTTCGCAAAGCTTTCATATGCCCTCGAAAGCCAGCCCTGTGCTCACTGCGCAGACCGCCGCGCCGCCGGCAATGCCAGCATCAGCTCCGTAATGTGCCATTACGAGCGGGATCTGGCGCACATTCGGATTCACGCACCACTTCGGCATCTCTTCTTTGATTTTCCCGTACAACGGCTGCAGCATCTTCGCAACTCCTCCACCAACTACAAGCACATCAGGATCGAAAAGATCGACGATATTGCCCAGCCAGACAGCCAGTAACTCGGCTGTATCGGTTAGAACTTCCCCCGCCATTTGATCCCCAGCCGCAAAGGCTTGCGCCACGTTCTCGCTGGTCACCGCGGCGGCTTCTCCACCGGCAAGGTGAAGCATTGCACCGGCGTGCGTAGGATCCGCGGCCACTTTTATCCGTGCTCGCGCCCCGATCGCTGGCCCGGCTGCCAAAATTTCGATGCACCCCCGTTTGCCGCAAGCGCAGACCGGTCCTCGATAGTCGATCGTGACGTGCCCGCCTTCACCGGCCGCGCCCGTGTGACCGTGGTATATCTTGCCGTCGAAAACAATGCCGGTCCCGATTCCGGTACCGATGGTGGCGTAAAAAACATATCGGTATCCCTTCGCAGCACCCCAGCGCGTTTCCGCCAGCGCCGCGGCATTAGCATCGTTGTCTACTCTAACCGGGATGCGATATTTCCCGCTGATCTTCTCTGCCAAAGGGAAGTTGCGCCAGCAAGGGACATTCGGTGGATTCAGGACGACGCCGGTACTTGGGTTGAGTGGTCCCGGAGCGCATATCCCGATACTCTGAATGGCGTATCCACGCTCCGATGTCACAAACGGATCAATGGCGCCGAATACCGCTGCCAGCCCTTCTTCCGGCGTGCGGTTCGCCACCATCGGTGTGCGGCCCTGCTGAAGAATCTGGCCTTCACGATTCACCACGCCAACCGCTACCTTGGTCCCGCCAATGTCGACTCCGAGATACAGACCATCGGTCCCGCTCATCGCTTCTCCGATGCGGATGTCGAGCCGCTGAACTCAACTTTCACTGTCTTGATTTCATACGGTTTGATCGGAACCGTAACTTCGGCCCCGGAGACCGAAAAATCTCCAAGATGCTTTTCCATCAAATTGGTCTCTGATGCAGCTTTAGGTTTGCCGGGGAGGCCAATCGTTGCATCCGCCGTTTTACCTTCCCATTCATAAAATCGAACGATCAATGCGTTGTCGTCTTCTGCTTTCTTCAGCGCGGTAACGATGACGTTGTCCGGCTTGATCTGCAGAAATGAATGTGATGGCGGGAGATCTCCATCATGCTTCGTCGGCGTTGTGACTAGAAGCTTGTAGTTCAATTCGTATCCGCGCCGGACCGTCAGGGCCTGCTTCCAATCACCGCCATGCGGATATAACGAATACGTGAATTCGTGATGGCCCTCATCCGCATGCGGATCTGGATACTCCGGCGAACGCAGCAGTGAAAGCCGCAGCACGTTTCCTTTCGCGTCATATCCGTACTTCGAATCGTTCAGCAGGCTGAGTCCGTGCTTATCATCCGAAATATCGGCCCAACGGTAAGCTGGCACTTCGAACTGGGCTTTTTCGGCGGGAGTGTTGCGCGTTGTCGGCCGCTGTACAGAGCCAAACGGAATTTCGTATGTGGCATTGTCACTGTGCGCGCTGACCGGAAAGGCAACCTTAAGCAGGATGTGCTTCTCGTGCCACTCTACCTGCGTCTTCACGTCAACATGCGGAATACCAGCATACAAAGTAATGTCGCGTACAAAAGTTGAGTTCTGGAAATGATTCTTAACTCGAATTACCGCGCGCAGTGGACCGCTTTCCACGAGTTTCACTTCATCGGCATTGTCTAAGTCCCAATGGTGCTCCTCGAAATCTGCGTCGATGTTCCAGGCATCCCACTGCTTCGGTTTGTCGACAAATGTTTGAAGCAAGTTCCCGCAGATTCTGTCCTTCGGCCCGCCTGTGTCAGTTTCCGCAGGTGCGAGAGATTCCACGCCGCTGCGCTTGTCGAATAAGCTTGTCATGCAGCCTGTCTGCGGATCAACCTTCACCCGAATGAACTCGTTCTCCAGCATGTCTGCTGATACTTTCAGCAACGAGTGCACAGCCGGAGCGCTCGTCGCTCCTTTCACAAAGTAAGTCTCGTATCCAAGAGATGGCGTGTGGGAAAGCAGTAAGAAGTGCGCCCTGTGGGTTGCGGGATCCATCGCCAGTAATTGTGCGTCGGCGGGCTTTCCCGAAGAATCGGTGACCTGGATCTTCGACGAAACGGACGGCAGTTGCGTCTCGACCTCGCTGACATCGGTGCGCGCCCAGGACAGAGGATTGAACAGCATCACGGGAACGCCATCCCGTTCCGTATTTACGTGCGCGGCGATCTCCCGCAATGCTCCCGAGGTGATATCGTTCGCCGCGCGGTCTACGTTCTCAAGATTCCTCTTGGCGTCGAGATAATTCACCGCGATACCCGAGCCTGGCATGATGTCATGAAAATGGTCGAACAGGAGATTCTTCCAGATCCCTTCCATCCCATCAGGATAAGGACGTCCGTAAAGCGAAGCCAAGGATGCGAACTTCTCGGCGTTTAACACATTTTCTTCCGAACGTCGGATCCGCCGCTTGGTCTCGGATTGCGTGGTAAATACTCCCCGGTGATATTGAAAATAGAGTTCCCCGTTCCATGTCGGGACCTGCATCGACGGAAGTTTCTTCTCCATGTCATTGAAGAAGTCCCGTGCAAAACTGAACTCC
>JASLEQ010000286.1 GCA_030151135.1 Candidatus Sulfotelmatobacter sp.
GGAGTTCAGTCGCAGCATGTCATCGGGGACATAAAACACTACGCGCTGAACGATCAGGAAAGCGGGCGGAATGCGGTCAACGTGAATATTGATAAACGCGCTGCCCGAGAAAGCGATCTGCTGGCGTTTGAGGTCGGTGTGGAGGAGTCGGACCCAGGCGCGGTAATGTGCTCTTACAACCGCTTGAATGGCGTTTATGCGTGCGAAAACAAATATCTGCTGACTGATGTGTTAAAGAGGGACTGGAAGTTCAAGAACTTCGTTGTCACCGACTGGGGGGCGGCGCACAGCACGGTAAAAGCGTCAGCCGCAGGAATGGACCAGGAGCAGCCCGGCTGGATCTTCTATGGAGATGCATTGAAGCGGGACGTGCAATCGGGGAAGGTACCCAAAGCCGAACTCGACGATCATGTGCATCGAATCCTGCGGGCCATGTTCGCTACGGGCGTTGTGGATGATCAGACACCGAGAAGCGTGGTGGACGTATTGGGAGATCTGGATGTTGCGCGCAGACTTGAGGGACAAAGCATTGTGCTTCTGAAGAATGAAGAGGCACAACTTCCGCTGGATAGCTCGAAGATCCACAGCATCGCGGTGATTGGGCCGCATGCAGACGTAGGCATGATTTCGGGAGGCGGGTCGGCGCAGGTCGATCCTCCCGGCGGAAATGCGATTATGCCTCCGGGTAAAGGACAGACTCGTTGGCTCGAACCCGTTTGGTTCCCGACTTCGCCTTTGAAATCCGTGAGGGCAAAGGCTGCGGGGGCGACCGTAGAGTTCAATTCCGGATTCAACCCGGAGGAAGCGGCAGCATTGGCGAAAAAAGCCGATGTAGCGGTCGTATTCGCCTATCAGTGGGAGAGCGAGGATATGGACCTGCCAAGTCTCGCGCTGCCCGAGCACCAGGACGAGTTGATTGCAAAAGTAGCGGAGGCCAATCCGCACACTGTTGTGGTGCTGGAGACGGGCGGTCCGGTGACAATGCCTTGGGTGGACAAAGTAAGCGCTATCGTTGAGGCATGGTACGCCGGCAGCGCGGGATCGGATGCCGTTGCTGACGTTCTTTTCGGGGATGTGAATCCGAGCGGAAAGTTGCCGCTCACATTTCCCCGCAGCGATGGCGATCTACCGCATCCAACTATCGTCAAACCGCCGGCGGCATCGTTGGTAAAACCTGGCCCAGAGCCCTGGAAACAAATCGCGGCAGGACTTGCGCCATTCCAGGTCATCTATAACGAAGGCGTGGAAGTCGGGTACAAGTGGTATGACGCCGAGAACAAACCGGTCCTTTTTCCGTTCGGGTTTGGACTTTCTTACACCACCTACTCATATTCCAATTTGAGAGTGACGGCCGGCAAGAATCCGCAAGTCGCATTCACCGTCATCAACACCGGAAATCGTTGGGGGGCGGAGGTTGCGGAGGTCTATGCAGCTTTACCTGCGAGCGCGGGTGAGCCTCCGAAACGACTGGTGGGATGGTCAAAAGTACAGCTGAAACCAGGGGAGAGCAAGGATGTCAGCATCGAGATCAATCCAAAATATCTCTCGATCTACAGCGAACAGCAGAATGGATGGCAGCTGATTCCCGGCGAATACAGCTTTATGGTGGGGGGATCGTCGCAGAATCTGCCGCTCAAGCAGAGTGTCAGCTTGAACTGACGGAGGGCGTCTGCAGCGCGTTGCCAACGAGGAGCACCTCGCGGACGACTTCATCTATGTCCGAATCTTTGGTGCGGTGGTTGACGATGCAGGCACGCAGACAGAACTTACCGTTGATCGATGCGTTCGAAAGATAGACTCGGCCACGCTTGATCAATTGGCGCAGCAGTTCAGCGTTGAGGCGATCCAAGCCACCTTCTGTGGCCCCGCTTTCTGCCTTGTAGCGGAAGCACACGGCACTCAGATCGCCGCTTGCGACCAATTCCAAGCGGGGCTCGGTGCGAATGGCAGCGGCGAGCCGCCGTGCTTGCCTTAGATCTTTCGCAATGGATTCACGAAACGCCGCGAGTCCGTGGTAACGAAGAGAAAGCCAAAGCTTGAGCGCTCGAAATCTGCGGGACAGCTCGAGCGATTCTTCAAAGAAGGCGAAGCCTTCGATCGGATCCTCGGAGAGGGTGCGGGCATAGTCGCCGGTGTGTGAGAAAGCTTTCTGTCCGGCGCGTGGGTCGCGATAGAGCAAGCATCCGCAGTCGAGCGGTTGGTACAGCCATTTATGTGGATCAAGTGAGATGGAATCGGACGTATTGATGCCATCGAAACGTTCAGGTTTGGCGATAGCCGCGAGCGCGCCGTAGGCTCCATCGATGTGGAACCAAGCCTGGTGGGCACGGGCGATCTCACCGATTTGGCGCAGCGGGTCAATGGCTCCGGTTTTCACAGTCCCGGCAGATGCGACGATGGCCATGGGAACGATTCCTGCGCTCTTGTCGGCTCTAATTTGCGATTCGAGAGCCTGAAGGTCCATTCGAAACGCTGAATCAGTCGGAATCAGGCGAAGATTTCGTCGCCCGATTCCAAGCAGCGCGACACTCTTGGGAATGGACATGTGAATCTCTTCGGAGGCATACACCGCTACGGGTATGTTCGCGCCCGACTCATTTGCGGGCGCGATCGATTCGCGCGCCATGGTCAAGCCCATGAGATTTGCAGATGAGGCTCCTCCGGTGAGATAGCCTCGAAATCCGGAGCACCCGACCGCCTCCGCGAGCCAGCGGACCACGGTATGTTCCATCATCACTGCCGCTGGTCCGGAGCGCCATGCTGTCACGTTCTGGTTCAGGACGCTGGCCAGAAGGTCCGCTACAGCAGCGACCGGCTCGCCTGAACCGAGAACGTAACCGAAGAAACGCGCGTTCTGCGCGCGCCCAGAATTGATTACAGTTTCAAGACTATCCAACGCCTCTGAGGCTAAACCGTGCTCGGGGAGTGGGGCTTCGAACAAACGGACTGACTCTTGGCCGGTAATGTCTGGTGCGATAGGCCTTGCGTCGAGGCCGTCGAGATAGCGTGCAGCGAGTTGCGTGATGCGCTCTGCCAGGAGCTTGAACTGATCCGTTGAGATCTCCAGAGAGCTCATGTCTCAGTCTCCGCCAGCGGGAAACACCGAGTGCTTCGGCTGCGGCATCGGGACTGCGCCTTTCTGATCTCTCCATAAAACATCGTTGAGTCGAGCAGCCTTTGCCGCATCGGGCCGGGAGAAATCCATTCGCGAAGACACCTTCGCGCCGGGGGCATCGCGCTTGTTAGTTTCGTAAATCAGTCCATTATTCAAGTTCCTGTAATCAGCCTTAAACGGCTGCTGATCGCCGGTGCCGGAGAATAAGCCGCTCATAACCGGAGCGTAGGCGTCGTTCTGGTTCATGGGAGGCAGGCCGAGCAACACCTCCATGGTGTGAATCATATTTACCGTGGTATAGAAGCGATGTTCTACGGCGGGCTGTGCCAGAGACCCCGCAGAATATTTACTGATGACCAATGCCGTAGATCGGTGGGCGTCGACGTGGTCAGGCCCATCTTGTGCGTCGTCTTCAAGGACGAAAATTGCAGTGTCGTCCCAGTAGGGGCTGTGTGAAACAGCGTCGACGACGCGGCCGACGGCTAAATCATTATCGGCGACGCTCGCGGCGGGACGAGGATGATCCGGGCGGGTGCCTCCGGTGTGGTCATCCGGCAAGTAAAGAAGGACGAAGGAAGGCAATTCGAACTGATCGCCCTCGTGAGATTCGCGTGCTTTCACAAATGCTCCGAATTCGTTAAGGAACTCGTCGGCACGAAGCTGGTCGGGATAGTCGGTCTCGAAATCGGGATAAAGAGGATCGAAGTGATCACGCAAGACGGCCTTCGTCGGCTTTACGCCACCGAACAACGGAACCGCCCACGGCCAGGGACTGTTGCTACCGTGCGGTTTGCCGACGTTTGGGGGCAGAGTTCCTCCTTGCTGGACATCTGTGCGCGGGCAGGTTGCTTCCTGACCGGAAGGAGTGCCCTGCTTCGGACTTGCGGGCTTAAAGTGCTGATTGCACCAGAGTGCGTTGACGAATTCTCCGTAGTCGCGGAAGCTGAGGTGATTGCGAGACAGGTTGTCCCAGAGAAATCCGGTGCCAGGATCGTCAATGTCAGGCATGTTGTCGTCGAGAGGAAATTCGTCCGCGACCTGCCCTTGAAAGTCATAGGTACGCTCTTTACCGCGATAGGCAATCGGCCACACTTTCTCGTTGTAGTCGGAGGTGATGGCAGCGGTGGACCAGACGTGGCCGTCGCCGGAGACTTCCCCACTATCATAAAAATTGTCGAGCACGCCAAACTGCAGGGCGAGTTTATGTTCATTCGGAGTGATGTCTTCGCCGTAAAGGGTTAGCGAGGAATCACCATTTCCCACTTTCAGATCTCCGAAAATCTGATCATACGTGCGGTTTTCCTTGAGGATGTAAATGACATGCTTGATGGGATTCTTTCCATCCGCAAAGTTAATCGTGCCAGGATCTTTATCAAACAGATTGTCTTTCTGCACAGCAGCCGTCAGTTGCGGCAAGGTCTTCATCGTTGAGGGGATATTCAACCGCGCGATGGAACCTCTGACGAGGGTGGGGATGTAGGGGTGACCATGATGTCTGACTTCGTCAGAAGTCTGCCCCATGCCCCCGTTCGGTCCGGAACCTACCCCCTTCGCAGTTGCGATTAGAAGATCATCTGCTCGAACCGCAACAGCGCTCGTATACCAGTCCGTAGGAATCAATCCCATAAGAGAATTCTTCTCAACCGGGGGTTTCGTGCCATTCATCGTTTTGGACACATCAAAAACGGCGACGGCATCCAGAGAAGACGCCGCAGCAAATAAGCGCGTACCGTCGACGGATTGAGCTAATGAAATTGGG
>JASLEQ010000294.1 GCA_030151135.1 Candidatus Sulfotelmatobacter sp.
GGCAAAGCAGGCGCCGGCTTTGCAACAGGTTCAGTAGGGGCAGCGTGTTGCTTACCATCCTCCTGCATGATTTCTTCAATCGCCACGTTTGCTGAGAATTTCAAGGCTCGGTAGCCCAACGTCATCGCGTAGCCTAGTGTCATGACGCCGCGAACGATTGGCCACGCCATCCACTTATGTTTCTCCGACGGGCGCTCCAGAGGTTCGCTCATCGTGACTACCTCGCCCGATGGCTTGCGGCACGCGATCGCCCAGGCATGAGGCGAGCGCATCATTACACCTTCAAGAACGGCTTGCCCTCCAACCAGAGTTTCCTCCCCGCTCTCGAGAGCGGGCAGGAGCTGCACAGCAGCCAGGAAGCGGAAATAGTTACGCAAAATTCGCACAGGTATTGGATGCTCCGGAGCCGGAGCATGACACATTTAAGGGTACCACACCGCGTCCATTAAGATGGCCATTAGGCCGCTAAGCTTTGGGATTTCCGCAACTTAGAAACGGATGACCATTGCGCGATACTGGCCGGTCCGAACTGGGTTCTGGTGCATCCAAATCGAAGATATGCGTCAGTTTGCGAAGACTTGCGAGGCGATTGCCGCCACCACGAAAAAGTTGGTGAAGACAGCGATCGTAGCCGAGTATCTGCAATCTGTCGACCCGGAGGAGGCCGCCATCGCCACGGTATTTCTGTCCGGGCGTCCCTTTCCACTCTGGGAGGAAACCACACTGCAGGTGGGAGGCCGGTCGCTTTGGCAGATCGTCGCGGAGCTCGCGGGACAGCAGGAGAGCTCACTCTCGGCCGCATATCGGCAGCACGGCGATCTTGGCGCAGTAGCCGCAGCCGTACTCCCCGAGCGGGACGTCGCTGGCTTAACCCTGCAGCAGGTTGAACAATCATTCCGTCAAATCGCGCAGGCGCGAGGGCCCGCGGCGAAGAACGCGATCGTCCGCAACCTTCTTACTCAGGCTTCTCCATTGGCAGCCAAGTACATCATTAAGATCATGACCGGGGACCTTCGCATCGGGCTGAAGGAAAGCCTGGTGGAGGACGCCATTGCGAAGGCATATAACGGTACTCTGCCCGAAGTCCAGCGCGCGAACATGTTGCTTGGCGACATCGGCGAAACCCTCCGCTTGGCTGCAGAACACAAACTGACCGAAGCGACGATGCGCTTGTTTCACCCCCTGGGATTCATGCTCGCTAGCCCCGTCGAATCTCCAGAGGAGGGCCTTTCGTATTTCTCCGAGGCGGCTGTGGAAGATAAGTACGACGGCATCCGCGCTCAGGCGCACGTGTCAAACGGGGTGGTGAAGATCTTCTCCCGAACCCGCGACGAAATCACTGAGTCTTTTCCTGAATTGCCTCCGGCGCTGGCGGCGCTGCCAAGCGACGCCGTTCTGGATGGCGAAATTGTGGCATGGGAGTATCCCAAAGACTTGAATGCCACCCGCGCGCTGGTTGATGAACCTGTTTCCGACGAAAGTGAGGAGAAGGCGCAGAATCTAGGCCGTGCGCGTCCATTCAGTGTTCTGCAGCAGAGACTTGGCAGAAAAAAAGTCAGCGAAAAGATGTTGCGGGAAGCCCCGGTTGCATTGCTCGTGTTCGATATTCTTTACTCGAACGGCAATCTCACGATCGATCTGCCCTTGCGCGAGCGCGCTCGGCAGTTGGACGAACTGTTTTCCGCGGAACGGGTGGCGCGCCCGCATGTCTCGTCCAACTCAGCCTTGCAAGGGCAATTTGCCTTCGAACATCCCCTAGAGACGTTGTCGGTCGAGATCATTCGGGCACCCGTTTTTCGGGCGAACTCGCCCGAGGAACTTGATCGTCTCTTCGTGGCCGCGCGAGCCCGGGGCAACGAGGGACTCATGATCAAGGATCTCCATTCCGCCTATTCTCCCGGCAAGCGTGGCAAATCGTGGCTGAAGATGAAGCGGGAGCTCGCGACGCTCGACGTGGTCGTCACCGCCGTCGAATACGGACATGGCAAGCGTATTGGAGTCTTAAGCGACTACACGTTTGCGGTCTGGGATGAAGGCCGCCTAGTCAACATCGGCAAAGCATACTCCGGCCTGACCGACGTCGAGATTGCCGAGATGACCAAATGGTTTCTGGAACATATCGTCGAGGATGAGGGATTGCGGCTTTCCGTCGAACCGAAAATTGTTCTGGAGGTCGCATTCAACAACATGATGAAATCGGAGCGGCACGAGAGCGGGTACGCCTTGCGATTTCCACGAATCGTCCGGCTGCGTCCGGACAAGTCGGCCGAGGATGCCGACACGCTCGATCGCGCTCGTGAAATCTACGAACAACAACAGCTTTAAGAGGTGTAGATCAATGGCTGTGATGGTGTTCGTGTTCCTCAAGAACCGGAATCACGCAGCCGTGCGCCGTTTCGCATAGCGCATGCTCGAACTGAATCGTGGTGTGATCGATGCGAAAATCGTGCAGCAATCTTTCCTTTACATCGCGAAGAATCCGTTCGCTCACTGATGGCGGGATGTCGGCAATCGAGATATGACATGAAAGAGCATGCGTTTCCGAGCCAATGCTCCAGACATGCAGATCATGCACGTCGTTTACCCCTGACACGGAACGGATCGCTCCCTCGATTTTCTCCAGCTTCATGCCACGCGGCGTTCCCTCCAGCAAAATGTTCAGCGTCTCTCGCACAATTCCGAATCCCGACCAGAGGATCAGAACGCCGATCGCCACCGAAAGCACAGGGTCGATCCAATAGTGGCCGGTTGCCAGGATCGCCCACCCACCGGCAATGACGGCCCCGGTCGACAACGTATCGCCCAGTTCGTGGATCAACGTGCTGCGAATATTCACATCCCCGCCAGAGCGATACAGCAGCAGCGCGATCACCGCGTTCATCACGACGCCAGCGGCCGCTACCCACATCATGAGTCCCGCGTGGACGGGTTCGGGGTGCTGCAACCTTCGGAATGCCTCGTAAAAAATGAAGATCGCTACCGCGACCAGGGAACTGGCATTCACCAGAGCGGCCAGAACTCCGGCCCTGTGGTACCCGTAAGTCTTTGTAGAACTCGCCGGTCGCGATTGGAGATAAACCGCTACCAGCGACAGCGCCAGCGCAAGCAGGTCCGAAAGGTTATGTCCGGCCTCAGATAAGAGAGCAAGGGAGTGAGCCCGAACGCCCGCCACCACCAGCAATACGATGTAGACCAGCGTTACGCCCAGAGAAAATTTAAGGACACCTTTGGCACCGTTGCCATGAGCGT
The DNA here is from genome assembly GCA_030151135.1 of Candidatus Sulfotelmatobacter sp. Next base: position 3,250 of record JASLEQ010000294.1, read on the forward strand.
GAACATGCATCTCTATAAGTCTACGGGCGTCGGGGGCGGGCATCAAGCCAGCCGAAAGGTGGCCGCCCACACTTTGGTCTATCCCTGAACCGCACTTCTTAAGTTGTTCGATCATCTGCCGATCACAACCTAGGCTCTCGCACTCACAGACACGACCCTTGGTT
>JASLEQ010000307.1 GCA_030151135.1 Candidatus Sulfotelmatobacter sp.
GGCCCTCGGCGTCTTTGGAATCGCTCCACGTTGTCTTTCCGTACGGAGTCGCCGAGATCAGCTTTCCGTTAGCGCGATCGATGACATAGAAGTAGCCGTTGCGGTCGGCTTGCGCAATGAGCTTCCTGCCGTCTTTCTCGAGGAGGATAGGAACCTGCGTGGCATCCCAGTCGTGCTCATCGTGCTTGGTGAACTGGAAATGCCAATTGAGCTTGCCGCTGTCAGCGTCAAGAGCAAGCAGGGAATTGGAATAGAGGTTGTCGCCGGAGCGTCCGGCACCGCGATTGGAAGGCGCGGGATTTCCCGTTGGCCAAAAGATCTGGTTGGTCGCGGGATCGTAGGTACCGGTGTTCCATGCAGGCGCACCGCCTACTTTCCACGAGTCGCCTTCCCAAGTTTCATTCCCCGCTTCACCCGGACCGGGAACCGTATAGAAGCGCCACTTGCGTTGGCCGGTGTCAGCGTCGTAGGCGTCGATGAATCCGCGAACACCGTACTCGCCGCCGGAAACTCCGAGGATGATGAGATTTTTAACGGCGAGTGGAGCGATGGTGAAACTGTGTCCGGTGCGGTAGTCGGCGGCTTCGACGTCCCAGCGAACTGCTCCGGTCTTTGCGTCGAGGGCGACGACGTGAGCGTCGAGTGTGCCGAAGAAAACTTTGTCGTCGAGGATGGCCATGCCGCGATTGACGCGGCCACAGCACGGGCGAATGTCCGAAGGAACCTGCCGTTGATACATCCAGATGGGACGTCCCGATCGGGCATCGAGGGCAAAGGCGCGATTGTCGGGCGCAGTGGCGTAGAGAATTCCGTCCACAACCAGGGGAGTGGTTTCGAATTTCCCGGTTGCGCCAGTCTGGTAGACCCACTTGGGGACGAGCGTCTTCACGTTGCTGGGGTTGATTTGATTGAGCGAAGTGTGACGTTTGCCGGAATAATCGCCGGAATACATGAGCCAGTTTTGCGGCTCTTTGCTGGAATTGAGGAGGCGATCGGACGTGACCTGGGCGCGAGTATGAATGCCCAAGCCGAAAATGAAGACTGCGATGAGAAGAAGGAAGTTCAAAGTTCTCCGCGCGCTCTGCGGCATTCCTTCGCGACCTCGGCGGTGAAAAGCTTTTGACGTTGTCGTCATTTGGCCTCCGAGGCAGCCAGGAAAGCAATGATGTCGTCAATCTGTTGATCGCTTAATGTGTCCGCCTCATATTTCGGCATAATCGATTCGCGGCTTTTCTGAAAAGACTTCAGCTTGTCTTTTTCGAGCAGATGAATGTGCTCGCCCTGATCCATAACTTGAACCGTGAATGAGTCTTCATTCATGGCAACGCCTCGAATCTCTTTCCCATCGGCAGTCACGGCCGTGATGGTCTCGTATTCCTGCGGAAATTCTTTGGTGGACTCTGTCAGTCCCCAGGCGAGGCGGCGGCTCGGGTTTCGGATGGAGTCCATGATCGATGCGCGAGTACGCGCTCCGCCAACGCTGGTGAGGTCGGGGCCGAGGCGTCCGCCAGTGCCGCGGACCATGTGGCACATCGAGCAGTTGGCATCGCCGAAGAAAAGCTCTCTGCCCCGCGCGGCATCACCGGAAGACTTGGCAGCGGTTTTCGGCTCCTGGCTGCGGATGTAGGCGATGATTTGCCAGATCTCGGTGTCTGTCATTCCGACGCCCTGGCCGTTGGTTCCGTTGGCGGGCATTGCCGTGCCGGGGATTCCGCTGCTGATTACCTGAAACATCTCCGCGTCGTTGTGCGTGTGCTTCTTTTGAGCACGAGTCAAATCCGGACCGCGTCCTCCGCCGCGCGCGCCGAGTCCGTGGCAAAGCGCGCAGTTGATGCGGAATTCGTATTCTCCGGCTTTCGCCGCATTCGGATCGTGCGCCAGCGGATTTTGATCCTGCGCTGCGCAGAGAAGCGCGGCTGAGATGACGAACGCCAGCCAGAATGCTCTCGACATGAAGTCCCCTTAAGGATTTGCGGCATTCTACGCCAAGCCCGAAAAAAGTGAAGCGTCGGGAGAGCGAAGCGAGCGTTCTTCGGCATGTTTCATCCCGCCGGACATGTCCCGGGGGCATCTGACGCCCGCACTTTTGGGTATCTACACTGAAAACCTGCGTGAAGAATGCCGATCTCCCTACGCAGGGACCTTTTTTCCCTTAGGCGGGTAAGCGATTGATCTTTCACAACTTCCAGCGGAAGGCATCGGGCTGCGGAAGACCGAGGTGAGCCAGGACGCGATAAGCAAACTCGCGCGCCATTTCATCTAAAGAAGCTGGACGGTTATAGAAGGCGGGGATCAAGGGGAAAATGGTCGCTCCGGCGTCGGCTGCACGGTACATGTTGCGGATGTGGATTTTGTTCAGGGGAGTCTCGCGGACGCAGAGCACGAGAGGGCGTTTTTCTTTCAGCGAAACGTCAGCCGCGCGCTCGATGAGTTGGGCGGCGACTCCGTTGGCGATGCGAGCCAGGGTGCCGACGCTGCATGGGATCACGACCATCGCGTCCGCGGGATAGGAACCGCTGGCGACGTTGGCGCCGATATCGGCGTTCGATTGTAGCTGGACTTTGCTCTTTGAACTTTTTGCCGGCTTGCCAAGGAGTTGCGGAATGACATCGTTGCGGCCCTTGATTTCGAGTTCCTCGGCCATGACCCGTAACGCGCTATCGGAGGCGATGAAGTTCACCGTCTGAATGCGATCTTCGCGTTCGACGGCGAGAAGGAAGTGGCGAAGAAAGATCGCGCCGCTTGCGCCGGTCGTAGCGATGGTCAGGTTCTGCGGTGGTTGATTGGGCACGTTTCCTCGAACTCAGGAGGATATGGAGCGGTCAAGCTTGAAGTCAAGGACGAGCTAGGAGCTGGAAGCTAGCGGCTAGAAGCTGATATGGCATCCACGGCCAATTTACGATCGCGGCGTAGCGCGGCGCAGTTGCACGCGCTGGAGGAAGTGGAGCGCGAGATCCGTTCGCAGGATTCACACGGCCGCAGGAAGTATCTTCGTGAATTCAATCACGCATTCCGCACCTACGAGTCGGTTCTCAGCGGCGAGGAATTGCAGGCTTCAATCCGTCCCGCGGACATCGTTCTGATCGGGGACTATCACGCGCTTCCCGCATCGCAGCGTTGTGCGGCGTCGTTGCTGGAGCAACGCGCGCTGGTCGGCGATCGTCCCGTTGTGCTCGGAGTCGAGACCATCTTCGCGCGGGACCAGCATAGTCTCGATGAATGGTGGCGGCGCGAGATCGACGAAGCCGAACTGCGCCAGCGCATCCGCTTCGATCTCGATTGGGGATACGATTGGACTCCCTTCTACGAACTGCTCGTCAGCGCACGCGACAACGCCGAAGCGCTTTATGGGCTCGATTGCATGCCGCGCGAAGATCTGCGCAAGATTGGCGCTCGCGATTCACATGCGGCGGTGAAGATCGCCGAAATCCGGCAGCGGCATCCGAATGCGGTTGTCTTTGTCTTGTTTGGCGAGTCGCACATGGCTCCGAGCCATCTTCCGCGCGCGGTGCGCAAGCACAATGCTGACGCGAAGGTGATGACTGTGCTGCAGAACGTGGATGCACTTTACTGGCGCGCTGCGGGAGAGCGGGTGGACAAAGTCGAAGCAGTCCGCGTGAAGGACGATGTTCTCTGCGTGTTCAATGCAACTCCGCTGGAGAAGTATGAGAGCTACCGGTTGTTTCTGAATCAGTGGAGCCGGTGCGACGACTGTCCAGATTACGCGCCGACGATTTACAACCTGATCGATAGCCTGGCTAGCTTCCTGGAAATCAATCGGTACTCGCCGCACAACAGCACGCAGCCGAAGTTTCTCGTCGATCTTTTGCCCGAAGTTTACGGCGGCTCGACGAGCCAGACGTTTGGGCGCCTGGTCTTGCGTAAGGGGCTGGACGCGCCGGAACTGCAGAGCCTGATGAAGCGAGTGGAAGACTGCGGGAGCGCGTATCTTCCGCAGGTGAACGCATTCTACGTCCGCGAATTCCAGATGGTGCATGCAGCGGAA
>JASLEQ010000315.1 GCA_030151135.1 Candidatus Sulfotelmatobacter sp.
TGTTTTACGGTTGAACTCGCTTGGTGAGCCGCAGTAGTATCCCCAAACGGAGTTTGCTCGCGACAGAATTCTGTTTGGTCACAACGTAGTGACGCTTATCGGAGTCGATTGATACCAGAGCCCGCCATTGAGAGCTGGAGCCCTACCAGCGACATGGAAAAAGGAGCAGTTCAGCAACAGCTGGAACGGCTGCTGGCTTCCCCTCTTTTTCATTCCAGCAAGCGTTATGCCCAGTTCTTGAGGTTCGTGGTCGGGCGCACGCTCGAGGGCCGCGGTCACGATCTGAAGGAACGAATCCTCGGCATCGAGGTCTTCGATCGTCCGCCAGATTACGATACCAACACGGATCCGATCGTTCGCGTCACAGCGGCAGAAATCCGCAAGCGCATTGAGCAGTACTACCACGATCCCAAGCATAGCCAGGAAATTCGGCTTTTCTTGCCATCCGGTTCCTATGCCCCCCAGTTCTCCTGGCCCGGCTACCCGAATGGACTGGCAGTCGCCCCATCCCCGCCAATAAACGGCTCATCGGTTCTCGCTCAGACATCGACGGAATCCGAAACGGCGAAGCCTGTCCCCCGTCCATGGATTTCTACAAAAGCGGTTCTCTTCATCCTCGCCGTCGTGGTGGCTCTTGCAATCGCGGGCATCTGGTGGCGAGGATCCCGTCCGACGATCGTGCGCGAGTTCTGGGCACCCTTTGTGAAGTCCCCCGATCCTGCCCTGTTCTGTATAGCGGACCAGGTGCAATACGCAAACATTCGGCTCCGTGATGCCGGCGATCCTCAGAAGGAAATCACTCTCCCGGATACCATGGTCACCGTGATCATTGATGATCTGAATCCTCTGGTGAACATTGCCGGAACCCTGCGCTCATATAGCAAGAACTATCGCGTGCTTGGAGAGTCGACCACCAGCCTCACGGATCTTCGCCGCAGCCCTTCCGTTTTCATCGGCGCCTTCGATAACACCTGGACCTTGCGCCTGACTTCACCTCTGCGCTTCCATTTCGTCAACGATTCCTCGATGTCGAAACTCTGGATCGAAGATCGCGAACATCCTGAAAAGCGGGAATGGCTGCTCGACCGTTTGCAGCAGAAGACCGAAGACTATAAGGATTACGCCATCGTTGCCCGGTTCATCCCCCCCGATACCGATCAGTACGCGGTGGTTGTAGCGGGAATCGGGCGCGGTGGGACCGTGGCGGCCGGTGAATTTCTCGTCGACGAACGTCGAATGCAGGAAATGCTGGCGCTCGCTCCCCAGAACTGGCAGAGCAAGAACATTGAGATCGTGCTAGAGACCCAGGTGATCCAAGGCCGTTCCGGCACGCCGCACGTCAGGGCAATCCACATCTGGTAAATCATCCTTCTGGGATGATTAACTCGCTACTCAAGAAGAATGAGTCACTTCACCCGCGGTTCAGGAGCATTCTCTCCCAATCAGAGGCATATCGACCGGAAACTTCGGGGCCGCCAGGCTATTTGGGATGACATTGTTTTGCAGGGGTCGCCTTCACCTTGTTGTTCGGCAATGCCGGCTTGGGGTTGGTCGGATCAACTGCGCTGAAGAGTGCGGAGTTACCACCCAAGCTGAAGGGCTTGGTCGCTACCGATGGAGGTTTTTATCGCGTGACGCAGTGAAAACATGGTGGCCAGGGACGGAGTTGAACCGCCGACGCCAGCCTTTTCAGGGCTGCGCTCTACCACCTGAGCTACCTGGCCACGTTGCGAAGCCCGCTCGCCGCGCAGGCTAAGAGGGAACTTGCTTCGCGCTTCTGTTGGCGGGATTGCCGACGCACTGCTCTCGCGCGGAACTTTCGAACGCCCTCGATTATAGCAATCAGCAGGAATTCGCTCAACGTGACATCGGCAACTGCTCCGTCGCGCTTCCTTTCGCGATCATACCGACTTCAGCCACCCCGAATCTTAGGGCGCGAATTCCCGGCTTCGATTCCCGATGTGCTTTTCTTCCCGTGTCTACGATTTCCGGCCAGCCAGAACCATGCCCCCGCCCACCACAATCAAGATAATCCCCACTGCGGGCGGCAATTTCTCGTCGTGTTCCGTAGTCACGCCGATGCTGGAATCACCGACTCTGACCCCGTGATGATGGTAGCTGGGAAACGGAACTACGAAAGAAAGAACTCCCAGTATCAAAACAACGATCCCGATCACTCCGAGCGCCTTCATAGTATCGTCTCCGAAAAGGGGGTGATAGACACAACTGGGGCGCGAGCGCGCCCAGCCGACTAAGACGCGTCGTACCCCAAAAAGGCTGCAGTAAATCTGTAAGAACTAGACGGCGAATGCCTTCACAAACTCCACTAGGCTGCGTAATGCAATCCCGGAGGGCCCTTTCGCGATCCAGGGCTTTTGGTCTTCCATCCACGCTGTGCCTGCAATATCTAGATGGATCCAGGGCGTATCCTCGGCAAATTCCTTCAGGAACATGGCCGCAGTCACGGCTCCGCCCCACCGCCCGCCTGAATTCATGATGTCGGCAATCGACGACCGGATCTGATCCTTATATTCATCGTCCAGCGGCAGACGCCACATCTTCTCTCCCGCATTCAGATTTGCGGCCTTGAACCGGTTGTACATTTCCTCATCGTTCGTAAAGATCCCGACGTTCGTGAACCCGAGTGCCACCACCACCGCGCCTGTCAACGTCGCCGCATCTACCAGGTGGGTGCACCCAAGCTGCTTCGCGTAATACAGACCGTCGGCAAGCACCAATCGTCCTTCCGCATCGGTGTTGATGATCTCAATCGACTTTCCCGACATCGCGATCTGCACGTCGCCCGGCTTCTGCGCTTTTCCCGACGGCATGTTTTCCGTCGCGCACACAATCCCGATGACCTTCACTTTCGGCTTCAGCAATGCGATCGCGCGCATCGCCCCGATCATCGTGGCGCCGCCCGCCATGTCGTACTTCATTTTTTCCATGCCGTCAGCGGGCTTAATCGAAATGCCGCCCGTGTCGAACGTAATCCCCTTCCCGACCAGCCCAAGCACCGGTTTCGCCGGAGCGCCTGCCGGCTCGTACGTCATCACAATCAACGCCGGAGGTTCGTCCGATCCCTGCGCCACGCTCCAGAAGGCGCCCATCTTCAGCTCTTTGATTTTGTCCGCCCCATACACTTCGCACTTTAACCCAACTTCCTCGGACATCTTCTTCGCGCGGTCCGCCAGGATCGTCGGCGTCATGCGGTTGGAAGGCTCATTCACCAGGTCCCGCGTGAAGTTCTGCGATTCGCCGATCACGCGGGCTTCGTTCGCCACCTTCTCCAGCGAGGCTTTGTCTCCGCTGGCAATCACCGTGAGCGAATCGATCTTCTGATCTTTGCGGTCACTGCGGTAATAATCCGGATCGAAGTTCCCGACGTGGGCCCCTTCCACAATCGCCCGCACCGCTTCCTCGGCTGGAATGCTCGGCGGAGCCACGAACGCGAAGCTGCGAAGACCGCGTCCTTTCAGCGCTCGCACGGCGGTTCCTGCGGCGCGACGCAGATCGTAGCTTGAAAACTTTTTCGTGCTGCCCCCGGAAATCAACAGCAACCGCTTCCCTTTCAGGTTTGCCGGCTTATGCAGCAAGTTCGTCTCAAGAGGTTTGCCGCTCAATTCCCCGCTGCCAAGAAGATCGGCAGCCGCGGCCTGCATGGCGGAATCCGCCGTGGCAACTTTAAGGTCGGCCTTGCGGTTCTTGTCATTGGCGCTCGCATTCGATTCGTCGAACACCAGCGCAACCAGCGATTCGGTTTCAACTTCAGAAGGCTTCGCAGTAGCAATCGTAATGTTCATAGGGATAAAGAGATTGTCTTTCCAGTATCGTCGGCACTATAGGAAAAGCGCAAGCCGGGAGCGGCTCATTGCAGTAAAAATAAGAAGGAAGACCGGACACGTCTCGTTGATCGATTTCCATTCATGCCGTCAACTTGCCAGCGCACTCGGAAATCGCGTCTGGAAGTCTAGCAACCCAACCCATTCGGGCGTCACCGTGATCTTCACCATCGACGACACCATTCCGCGCAGATTAGCCAGCCATGCCTCCGCCGTGGCCGCATCAAAGTAGCGGTCCGCGCACGCGCTGTATTCCGGCACAATTCCCTCCACATTCTCCAGCCGCGCCGTACCGCGAATCAGCAATACCTTGTGAGGAAATGTATTCTCGTCGATGGTGAGCGACACTTTCTGATTCCTCGCCAGCGCCTTTAGCTTCGGAGCCTTTGGCGGACTCGCCATCACGATCTCCTTCCCATTCCAATGAAACCAGATCGGCACCACCCGCGGCGTACCGTCCATCCACACGTATGCCAGCCGCGCGGGAATTTTCGACTGCAGCAGTTCCTGCGCCGCCGGATTTTGCAGCAGGCTAAGATCACCTTGTTTTACGGCTCTCATAGATCCCTCCGGAACCTGGCAGCGGTAGCCGCAAGTCAATCGGCCGACAGGAACGGAATTGTACTCTCCCGCGGGCTGGCTGTGACTTTTAAGTAGGCGTGCCCCGAAAATGCCGGATTGCAAACTCTACGTTCGGGGAACAAGGGACGGTCATTTCCCGTATCCCAACACCAGCGCCGGATGACTGCTTTCCGCCACATACGATATGATTCAGAGCCGCACTACTGAGGTGAACTCAACTGATGGCCTCTCGTTGGAAGTACATCGCTCTCGTTACCCTGCTCATTCTCTGTCTCGCCGCCGTTGGCACCCATAGGCGCGTTGTTGCGGGCCAGACCGCTCCGGCCGCCGCCAAGTCCCCGGCGGCCAATGTGACAGCGACGGGCTCTGACTCGATTCCCGAGACGGTTTCCGCGATTAACTCCGATAAGCCTCTTTCGCAACGCATTGTCCATTACGAGATCGATGCCAAGTACGACGCGGCCAAGCACACCGTCGACGCCACTGAGACGCTCACCTACCACAACCTTACCGGGCAGCCTCTCGACACCTTCCCGTTCCACCTCTATCAGAACGCCTTCCAGCCCAACGCCACCTGGGTCCGCGAAACCAAAACCATGGGCAGCCGCGATACCGGGTACGATCAATGGGATCCGAAGGAATACGGCTCGGAAGAGATCAAAACCCTCGAAGTCGTCGGCCAGGGAGATCTGACCAAAGATCTGCACTACATCGCTCCCGACGACGGTAATAAAGATGACAAAACCGTCATCGAGCTAAAGCTTCCGAAACCCGTCCCGCCCAATGCGTTCGTGCAATTCAAGATCGCCTTCCACGACCAGATGCCCGAAACCCAGGCCCGCTCCGGATGGAAACGCGATTTCCTTCTCGGAGGCCAGTGGTTCCCGAAAGTTGGAGTCTGGTGGCACGGCGCATGGAACTGCCATCAGTATCACAACACCACCGAATTCTTCGCCGACTTCGGCGTCTACGACGTAAAGCTCACCGTGCCCCAGAACGAAGTCATCGGCGCGAGCGGCATCGAGGTCAGCGACGTCAATAACCCTGATGGCACAAAAACCGTTACCTACCACGGCGACGATATCCACGACTTTGCCTGGACCGTCAGTCCGCGCTTCAAAGTAAGAGAGAGCACATACCAATCGCAAATGGGGCCCATCAAACTACGGTTCCTGATGCAGCCCGCTCACTGGGATCAGGTCGACCGGCACGAAAAGATCACCCGCGAGTCTCTCGATCACTTCGAGAAATGGTACGGCCCCTATCCTTATAAGACCCTCACCGTCGTGGATCCCGAGCCCGGTTCGGCTGCCGGAGGTATGGAATATCCAACCTTCATCACTGGAGAAACGAACTGGTGGGTGCCCAACGGACTGCATCTCGTAGAACTCGTGGTCGAACACGAGTTCGGCCATCAGTATTGGTACGGCATGGTCGCCACCAACGAATTCGAAGATGCCTGGATGGACGAAGGCATCAACAGCTATACCGAAGTCAAAGTCCTTGACTCCATCCTCGGCAAAAAAACTTCAATCATGGATCTCGCCGGAATGCAGATGGGCGAGCGTGAAGAACAGCGCCTCAGCTACATCGGCGTCGCCGATCTCGATCCCATGGCGCAAAACGCATACGCCTACGCCAGCTTCAATTCCTACGGAGGCGTCACCTACGGCAAAACCGCCACCGTTCTTCTCACCCTCGAAGGCATCATAGGCGAAGACACCATGGCAAAGGCCATGCACACCTACTTCATGCGGTACCGCTTCACCCATCCCACTAAAGAAGATTTCCTGAAGACGATCGAAGAAGCTGCCGGAAAAGATCTGCACTGGTACTTCAACCAGGCAGTCTACGGATCGCAGGTTCTGGACTACGAAATTCTCAGCGTCAACTCCTATCCCACGAATTGGTACGACGACAAGCCTAAGAAAAAAACTGACAAAAAGGCCGACGACACCACCTACCAGTCTTACGTAATGGTTCATCGCAAGGGAGACTTTGTCCTTCCCGTCGAGGTGGAAGTTAAATTTGATAACGGCGAAAAAGTCCGCGAGCACTGGGACGGCCAAAGCCGCTGGACTCGCTTTGGCTACCAGAAAAAGGCCAAGGCCATCTCCGCTGAGATCGATCCCGACCACACCGTCCAACTCGATCGCAACAAGTTCAACAACAGCTTCGTCGTCGAGCCCGACACGAAACCAACCAACAAGCTTTCCACCTACTGGCTCTTCGTCACCCAGTGGGTCAGTCAGGCCCTGGCCTGGTGGGCCGTCTGATTTGCAACATTGGAAACTGCTGGAGATCTGAGCAGCAGATTTGAAAGGGCGCGGCTTCAGGGCTCGCCGTAACACGGATAGATAAAAAGCGGCTTTAGCCGCCGGGGTTCACTAAAAGGACGCAGGGATATGAACAATCAAGGATTACTCAGCACCGGACTTGCCATGGTGATGCGCAACAAGCGCTACATTTTCTGGTTCTGGTTGCTCAATCTCACGCTCGCCGAGTTCGGCACAGTCGCGTTCAAGCGGTCCGCCAGCGCACTCATGGATCACAGCCTCTACGCTACGCGGACTCTTCCCAGCCTCGACATGGGCGTCGTGACCGAACTGCTGACCCGTCCCGAATTCGGTCAGCTGACTTCTATGACCACGGCAAGCCTGTATTTTGCCGTCCTCTTCTTTATCGCGACCGCTCTTTTCCTTCCCGGAGTCTTTGCCGGATACGCCTCCACCTACCGCCTTCCACGCGAAGATTTCTTTCGTGCTTGTGGACGCAATCTCTGGCGCTTCATCCGCATCATGATCATCGCCGGCATCATCATGGGTATCATCGCCGGTGCGCTGTTCGCCGCGAATAGCGCCATCGTCAAAAAAGCCGGTGAGAGCACCAGTGAAAAACTTCCTTTCGAACTTCAGATGACCGGACTCGCCATCATCTTCCTCATCATGACCACGCTTCGCATCTGGTTCGATCTCGCCGAAGCCGATGCGGTCCTCAACGACCAGCGCGCCATCCGCCGATCCATCGGCGCCGCATTCAAGCACACGTTTCGCAGCCTGGGAGGCCTCCTCGGCTCCTACGTGATCTCAACCATCGTCGCCGCCATTTTCCTCGTCGCAGGTCTCTGGATCTGGCTCCGCTTCGTCGCGCCAACGAATCAGGTTGCCGCCTTCCTCGTCGCGCAAGTTACGCTCTTCCTCTTGCTGATTCCTCGCTTCTGGCAGCGGGGCATTGCCGTGTCATATTGGCGTCAAAGAATGCTCGTCCCCGTCGTGGCTGTCGAACCTATCGCGCCACCGTCGCCCGTCGTTACTGCGCCTCCGGTGATTCCAGTTCCAGAACCAGCACCGGTGATCACGACAGAGGTCACGCCCTCAGCGTCGGATCTACAACAGAGCTAACAGGAAAGAAAAAATCGCGATCACGGATGATGATCATGAGCCCTGCGGCTTCTCGCCGCGGTCTCTGCGCTAAGATTTTGCTTTGTCACAAACACAGATAGAGATGTCCCACGAATACTTCCTCACCGCTGCGAGTGCCGGCCAATCAATCAAAACATCACCAGGCTGATCCCCCGATTTCCCCGCCCCAAATCCGCATCCCCCTTCAACTCTGGCCGCGACTGCAACAGTGCCCACACCGTTGCATTCCCCTTCGCCCATTCCTCGCCAAACACGCATCCTCGAATCGCTCCGGCATCTACCAATTCCCGCAGGCGCAACTGGACCGCAATGCGGATGTCGCCGCCCGCCCCGGTCGATCCATATCCGTGAATGATCTTAAGAATGAAGCATCCGCGCTGCCGCGCCCCGGCCAACTCCCGCTCCAGCCGGTTCAATGCTTCCTGTACGGTAGGACGATCCGACTTCAGATTCACCGTCGGAATCGCTTTCAAGTTTAGCTCCGCGCTCTACCCCGAGCTACAGCTTCTCGCGCTTCCTTATCCGCCGTTCGCCGCCGTTCCGTCTCCCGCTTATCCCAAAGCTGCTTGCCCTTGGCCAGCGCAAGCTCAACCTTCACCCTGCCATTCTTGAAGTACATTCGGGTCGGGATCAGCGTCAGCCCTTTTTGTTGCGTCTTGCCGATCAGCTTGCGGATCTCCTCGGCGTGCATGAGCAGCTTTCGGGTACGAAGCGGGGCATGATTGTGGATGTTCCCGTGCTCATACGGTCCGATGTGGGCATTCAACAGCCAAAGTTCGCCGTCTTTGACCAGCCCATACGAGTCCTTCAGGTTAGCCAGGCCGCCCCGCACCGATTTCGCCTCGGTCCCGGTCAATACCACCCCACACTCAAATTTTTCCAGCAAGAAATAGTTATGTGAAGCGATCCTATTAACGGCAGCATCCCTCTGCCCGCTGGCAGTGGGATCCCGTCGGGGTGATTTCTCCGGGCTCGGCTTCGTTTGGTGGGTAGATTGGCGCGGCATTGAATTAGGACAGCTTTCATCTTATCGCAGAGAACCGTCGGACCTCAGGCCTTGGGAACCCCTGGGATTGGGGAGGCTTGAGGTCCGACGTTAGGGTCGAGCAGAGGCCGGCAGTTGGAAGCCGTAAGTTCAACAGCCGAAGCGCCTCTTCGATTCTGCGACCAAAGAGTGTAACTCCCGATCTTGCAATCACTTCGGGAGTAAAAAATTGACGATGCTATAATCGCGATACCGCGAATTTTTTCGTCTACCGAGCGGCTTTTCCCCGCTATTGGCTACACATGCGGGAAAATACGAGTGTCCGCTGGCCCGGCGAAGCTTCGAACGAAACGAATACGTGAGGACCATGGAATGAGACGCCTGATGCGCCCAGCTTTCTTCCTTTTGCTGGCCGCGCTTACAACTCTGTCCGCCATTGGCAAGGATAAAGCCAAAGACCTCTACGCCAAGGGCGAAGACGCCGAAGCGCGCCAGCATTACGAAGACGCCTACAATTTCTACAAGCAGGCGTACGATCTCAAGCCCAAGGACCTCCGTTACCGCGCCGCCTTCGAGCACGCGCGCTTCGAAGCCGGAGCGGAAGTCGTCCATACCGGCCAGAAACTCCGGGAAGATGGCAAGTTAGAGGAAGCCGCCGCCGCTTTCCAGAAAGCTCTGCAGATTGATCCTTCCCTGTTCGTCGCCAAGCAGGAACTCACCCGCACCCTGCAGATGATCAACGACAAGCAGAATCCGCCTCCGCAGGCGGCCGGTCCGCCCGCCGGCTTGGAAAAAAAAATTCGTGACGCTTCCGGCCCGGTCGAACTCGCCCCTATCTCCAATATTCCGATCACCGTGAAAATGACCACCAAGTCTGACGAGGTTTATCGGACCATCGGTCAATTGGCCGGAATCAACGTCCTGCTCGATCCGGACTACACTCCGCGCCCGATCAAGGTTGAACTCAACGGCGTCACCCTTGAAGAAGCTCTTGAGATCACCGCCCTCGAATCGAAAACTTTCTGGCGTCCCGTCACTTCCAACACGATCTTCGTCGCCGCCGATAATCCGGCCAAGCGCAAGGAACTTGAGCAGAGCGTCCTCAAGACTTTTTATCTCTCGAACCTCTCGCAGCCCACCGAACTCCAGGACGTCGTCAATGCTATCCGCGCCGTGCTCGACGTGCAGCGCGTGCAGCAACTGCTCTCGCAAAACGCGCTCGTCGTCCGCGGAACTCCGGACCAGATCGCCCTCGCTCAAAAATTGGTGGAAGACCTCGACAAGGCTCGGCCTGAAGTTATTGTCGACATCGCGGTGATGCAGGTCAGCAATGACCGCTCCCGTACCCTCGGCCTCAATCCGCCAACCAGCGCTACAGTCCAGTTGCAAAGCAACATCAACAACACCACCACCACGACCGGAACCACTACCACCACGACAGGTACGACGACGAGCGGAACCACCGACAACGGCATCAATCTCAATAACCTCGGCAATCTGAACGCTACCAATTTCCAGGTCACCATCCCGGCGGCAAATCTTTCCGCCGTGATGAGCGCCAGCGACACCAAGCTGATCCAGAATCCGCAGATCCGCGCTCTCGACGGCCAGAAGGCTTCCCTCAAAATCGGTGACCGCGTCCCGGTCGCCACCGGATCGTTCCAGCCCGGCATTGGCGGCGTCGGCATCAATCCGTTGGTCAATACGCAGTTCCAGTACCTCGACGTCGGCGTCAACATCGACATCACTCCGCGCGTTCATGACAACGGTGAAGTCACCCTGAAGATCACCATGGACGTCTCCGCCGTCACCGGACAACAGAACATCGGTGGCATCAGTCAGCCCATCATCGGCCAGCGCAAAATCGAGCACGAAATCCGCCTCAAAGACGGAGAGGCGAACCTGCTGGGCTGAATCATGGAAGACCAGCAGACAAAACAACTCAGCGGAATTCCCGGCCTCGCCCAGATTCCGATTCTGCGTTACCTCTTCGGCCAGACTACGCAGGATCACTCTCAAAACCAGATCGTCTTCGCCATCGTGCCCCACATTATTCGTCGGCACGAGGTGGACGAGATCAATCAACGCGCCATCGATATCGGCACCGCGACCACCATCTCTTTGCATCATGAGCCCAAGGCGGGTGCGGCGGCCCCGACCTCGACAGGTCAGCCTTCTTCCATCACGCCAACCGGCCCCGGCGGTGCCGCTCAGCCCGGCACGCGCCCCGCTCCTGCGGCACAACAGCCTCCCAGCGGGACGGCAAACTTCCTCTTCGATCCGCCCACGATCCAGGTAGACAAGGGTAAGACCTTCGCCGTGAACCTGCTCATCTCCGGCGCACAGAACGTCTACTCCGTGCCGGTCCAGGTGAACTACGACCCGAAGATGTTGCAGTTGGTGAATGTCTCTAATGGGGGCTTCCTCTCTCAGGATGGACAAGTCGTCACCGTGGTTCACCGAGAAGACGAAATGCTCGGCCAATCGCAGATCACCGCATCGAGGCCGAGTGGAGCCGCCGGAGTCTCCGGTCAGGGATGTGTGGTCACGCTCACGTTTGAAGCGAAGTCCACCGGCCAAACTCCGCTTACGATCACTCGCGGAGGCGCTCGCGATCCGGGCCTGCAGGCAATAGCAGTCAACGGCGCTCAAGCCTCGGTAACGGTGCAATAGTGCAACGGACCGATTACCTTTACAAGCCGGTGATCCCTTTGCGGTCTTGGATGAATTGGCGAAGAGCGGTCCTTCAAGGGCCGCGTTAGACATAGAAGAAAAAGATGAGGGGCTCTAGCCCTCGTGTTCCATGCACACTGGTATACAAATCGTTTCGCCACGCCGCCCGGGCCCGAATCGCGCCCGCGGCTTCACGCTGATGGAACTGATCGTCGCTTCGACGATCCTGACCATCCTTACCCTGATGGCCATTCCCCTGGCCCGGGTGACGATCCAGCGTGAAAAGGAAAAGCAACTTCGCCACGCGCTCTGGGAGATGCGCGACGCCATCGATCGTTACAAGGACGCCGCCGACCGCCAGGTATTCCAGACAAAGGTCGACAGCCAGGGATATCCTCCCGACCTCGAAACCCTGGTCAAAGGCGTCGAAGGACAAGGCGGCAAGAAATATCGCTTTTTGCGTTCTATCCCCACAGACCCCATGACCAACAGCAAAGAGTGGGGCTTGCGCTCGATGCAGGACGACGTCGACTCCGATTCCTGGGGTGGTCAAAACGTCTTCGACGTCTACACCAAATCCCAGGGAGAAGGCCTCGACGGCACGAAATACAAAGACTGGTAGTACCGGCCTTCGTGAAAGAGAGGGCCTTCCTGAAATAGTGGGCCTTCGCCGAAGAGTGTGCTTCCAAGAAAGAGCGGATCTTCAACGAAGAGTGTGCTTCCGTGGAAGAGCGGCCCTTTAAGGGCCGCGTTAGGTGCGGAAAAGATGGGGGGCTTTAGCCCCTGGATGTGAACTCAGGAAAATGCTGCGTCGTTCTCACAATTCGTCAAACGCCCGACATGGGACAAGCCACGCCGTGGGAACACCTGGACGCTGGGCAGGCTTCACCCTCCTCGAACTCATGGTCGTCATCAGCATCATCATGATCCTGATGGCCGTCGCCGTCCCCGTCTACAACCAATCCATCGTGCAGGCCCGCGAATCCGTTCTTCGTTCCAACCTTGCCACTCTACGATCCGTCATCTCGCAATACACCCTCGACAAGCAAAAAGCTCCGCAATCGCTCGACGATCTCGTCACCGCCGGATACCTTCGCCAGATCCCCGTCGATCCCATGACTCGCGAACCCAACTGGGAAGTGGTGCAGGAAGACGTCCTGATGGCCGTCGACCAGCAGGAACCGGGCATCACCGATGTCCACTCCGCCTCCAGCGCCACCGCCAGCGACGGCACCGCCTACAGCACCTGGTGAACATCCCAGAAAACGCAACTTAGCCTTTTGAAATATCGATACGCGTGAAAGGCCTGCCTCCCGTTTCTAAGCCGCTTCCTTGGTCAATAAAAAGTCCCGCGTTCGAAGCGCGGGACTTTTTTTCTTCCGTCAGGGAACTCTTGCAATCGAAACCCTCTCGACCGCCTCCACCGGACCTTCATTCTCCTCAGTCACTGCCTGGATCCCGCAGCTCACGCAAGCGCAAGATTCAGATTGCTGATCGCCTCGTCGATTTCCTGCGTGTTCTTGAAGCCGACCGTGACCGAGTCCACTCCCGCGTTCTGGAAAGCGAACTTCATGGCCTTCACGCGATCTTCGTGGCTATTCTCAAACTGGCCGCCGCCGCAGAGTTTCATCCCGATCACCCCCAGCCCTTCATTTTTCAATGTGTGGATGTGATCGACTACCTCGCTTACGTTGGCGGGGTGGTTAGTGTCTTCGGAGGTCGGGCCGTCCATGCGCGCCCCGCTATGGTTGACGCGGATCAGTCCCACATCAAGCCAATGCGTGCCCGGCATCTGCCGCAGCGCGGGAAGCCCGTGCACCGACGCACCATGCGTGCGGATAATCTTCCTTTGCTGCGCCTCAAGGATCCCGTCCTGCCAACGCTTCGTAGTTTCCGGCCAGTCGGGCGAATGCTGCCAATGCAGCAACATAATGTCGAAGTATTCCGTCTGCGAGGTCCGCCGCAGCTCATCGAATTTGGCCTGCGGATCAATCCCAGAGTGGAAAGTAGTCACCTTGCTCATCAGCTGATAACTATCGCGTGGCAAACCTTTCAGCGCCTCGCCCAGCATTCCCGGGGTTTCATAAGCCTCAGCCGTCTCGAAGAAGCGAATGCCATGATCGTAGGCATAGCGCACCAGTCGCGTGAACTCCTGCTGTCCCAGCGCGGCCTGTACCGATCCACTGTTCGTCCCGGTTCCAAAAGCCAGCCGCGTCACTTGCACTTTTGAGCGGCCCAGCACCACGGTCTCCGTCGCGGTGCGCTTCGCGGCCGCCAGCGGAAAAGTTCCTGCGGTCGCGATGGCTCCAGCGGCTAGCCCTGTTTTGAGAAAACTACGGCGGGTGATTGAACTCATTTTGGCCTCCGCGCGGCTCAAGTCGGTGGACGAGCCGGATGAGTGGATGTTAGCACGCATCGTCGACGCCCGCTCCCATCATTCAACACAGGTGACCCCAATCACGGAAGTCTTTCTCAATTTCTGAGAGACTCATGGAATTGCGTCATGTGGGCGGCTTCCACGGACCCACACTCCGATGGGCGCTTTATTTTGGGCCATATCCGGCACCGGATCCGAAGCCAGGTACTCGCGGATGAGATCTTTGAAAATCAATGGGAGTACGAACAAGAAGTTAGGAACCTCAAATCCCTAAAACCTGGAAGCCGCAGAACTTCGGACCTGCGTTATCGCTCCGCGGCACCGAGAACTTCTTTGTTTCCAAGATTTTGCCCCTAACTTATTGAGTGCCATAGATTACTTGGTGATTTCGCCGTAAATCCTTGATTCCAATGGACCGGTGGGGGAGGGGGATACCCCAACCAAACTTCGCATTCCCAAAATAGAACTCATCAAAATTGGCTGCCATCTCGTCCTTCACGAATTTTCATACGCGCGCCTCCCGGTTTGTGCTCTTCCCATATCGCGGCATAACATCTAGATATGGCCGTTGAAACTGAAATTCAGGCTCCCACTTCCATTCGTGCGCCCCGCGGCAACCAGATCACCTGCAGAGGTTGGCAGCAGGAAGCCGCCATGCGCATGCTGATGAACAACCTCGACGAAGAAGTCGCCGAGCGCCCCAAAGACCTCGTCGTCTACGGAGGAACTGGACGCGCCGCACGCAGTTGGGAAGCCTTTCGAGCCATCGTCGAGTCGCTGAAGAAACTCGACAACGACGAAACTCTGCTCGTGCAATCGGGCAAACCCGTTGGAGTCTTCAAGACCCACGATCACGCGCCCCGCGTTCTGATCGCGAACTCCAATCTCGTCGGGCATTGGTCAAACTGGGAGAAGTTCAACGAACTCGAACGCGCTGGATTGATGATGTACGGCCAAATGACCGCCGGAAGCTGGATCTACATCGGTTCGCAAGGCATCGTCCAGGGCACGTTCGAAACATTCTCCGCAGCAGGCGAAAAACATTTCGGCGGAGATCTCTCCGGCAAGCTGATCGTCAGCGGCGGAATGGGAGGAATGGGAGGAGCTCAACCACTGGCCGCCACCATGACTGGCGCGGCTTTCCTGGGCATCGATGTTGATCCCGAGCGCATCAAGAAGCGCCTCAAGACCGGATACTGCGACTTCATGGTGACGACGCTCGACGAAGCATTGCGCATCCTGAAGAATGCGGTGCGTAAAAAAGAAAACGTCTCGGTCGGACTCGTCGGCAACTGCGCCGACATCATCCCCGAACTCGCCGAACGCGGCGTCGTGCCTGACATCCTCACCGATCAGACTTCCGCGCACGATCCTCTCAACGGATACGTTCCCAACCGCATGACATTCGCCGAAGCGCTCGAACTGCGCCAGCGCGATCCGAAGGCGTATGAAGACAGGTCGCTCGACGCGATGGCACGCCACGTGGAAGGCATGTTGCGCCTGCAGAAAATGGGATCAGTCACATTCGACTACGGCAACAACATCCGCACCTTCGCCTTTCAGCGCGGCGTGAAGAACGCCTATGACTTCCCCGGATTCGTG
>JASLEQ010000334.1 GCA_030151135.1 Candidatus Sulfotelmatobacter sp.
CCTTCGATCGGCGACAGCATCCATAGAGCATGGAAATGGGCTTCATCACAGTGTTCCCCCTCAATCTGCAGGAACAATCTGACGCCTGCAGCGTTATCCAGTTTTTGGTTCGACTTGCATTCCATCGGGTTAAAAAATGCAAACCCTACCCTGTTTCCCGTTATTCAGCTCGCCGAACCGATGGATCGAAAGTAGTACTGATTCTAGAACGTACTATCTTTTCCGTCACCGAACGCACGTTGGCGTTTGGTCAGCCGAAGACCCTATCAGTGCCGTCGAAATGGTCAGTGCCCAGCAAGCGGTCTGGGCGTGGCATCCGCGTCGATCAGTCCCATGGCCCATTTAATGGCGTCCACGTACATGGTCTGCATTCGCGGATCGTCCCAGTTATCGGGTACGTGGCCGAGAGTCGAATAGAAGACGCGGCCTTTTCCGTAGGTCTTTGCCCAAGCGACGGCGAAGTCGCCGTCGGTTCTGTGGATTTTGCTGTTTTTCAGATCAAGCTTGGATGGATCAAGGCGCATCAATACGCGCAGCTTTTCGCGGGAGTAGTTCTTCATCTGGTAGATCTCGTCTCTCAGCACAAACGCACGGGGCCACTGTTGCATACCGGGAAAGGCGGGGTCTTCCACAATGATGGGCGCATTGAACGTCCCCCACGGATGTTCGTCAAAATATCCACCGATCATTTCTCCGTACTCGGGCCATGCGGTAAAGGTGATCGTCGCGCTGTGGACGCCGATGAATCCCTTGCCGTCATCATGAATGAATGAGAGAAAGTCCGCTTTCTGTTGAGGGTCCATCTCAAGATCGCCACCGGTGTAAAAGAGGACTGCATCGAAGGCGTTCAGATTTTTCGCGTTGTATTCCAGTTTCTTCTTCGTGAGCGCCTCGGTGTCGGTGCGGATGGTGGTGTCCCATAGGCCTGAGTCACGGCCAAGACGCTCAATCGTGGCTAAGGCGTGAGAGACCGCTTCATGGCGGTAGCCCTTTTCTTCTCCGATCGCGAGGAGTTGCTTGCGATGAGCCTGAGGAGATTGCGCGAGGGCGGTGCCGCAGACCCACAGCAGAATGAAAAAGGTAGCGCGGAGTTTCATGGCGTGAGGATAGCACCGATCGTTTTCGCGATTTCAGTGATGTGCGGTGCCGGTTGAGTTGAGTGGCGAGAACCTGCAACCGTGCGATAAGGTTGCCAAGTGGAACCCCGCTACGGCCGCTGCCTCATCGCAGTTGCACGGGCACAACTTGGTCTTGGCTGAATTATGAGAAAACACATTGTTCAGATACTTCTCTTCGCATCGTTGCTTCTGCTTCCAGTTGGGGCTCTTGCCCAGCGGCATCATTCTCGCAAGGTGGGCCGAGGGGAACCCGGGGTTTTCGACTACTACCTGCTGACCCTCTCGTGGTCGCCGGAATTCTGCTATTCCCATGCGGAAAAGCCCGAATGCCAATCCGGGCACCACGGCTTCGTCGTACACGGTTTGTGGCCGCAATATGTGGAGGGATATCCGGAGAGTTGCTCAGACGCACCTGGATTGGCGAACCCGGAAGAGATGGCGGACATCATGCCGGACGCGGGGTTGGTGGCGCATGAATGGACCACGCACGGCACGTGCAGCGGTTTGGATCCGGAAAGTTATTTCAAGACTCTGCGACGGGCGTTCACGTCGATCAGAGTGCCGGAAAAGTTTTCGGCGGCTCGGGAGAACTTTTCGATTTCACCTTCGGAGGTGAAGAGAGAATTCGTTCAGGCCAATGCAAGCTTCAGCGTTGAAGATATGACGGTGAGTTGCGGCAACAATTATCTGACGGCAGTTTCGTTCTGCATGACCAAGGACCTGAAACCGATGGCCTGTCAGAATCTACGAGATTGTCGCGCGAATGTCATACGGGTGCCGAGGATACCGTAAATAGTAATGGCTCCGCTAATCCCGAGCTCTCTAAGCTAGATATTTTAAGCACCCTGTCGGGATCACTCTAAACATCAGGTGGCTATGCCAGCGCAAACGAAGATGGCTTTCGCGCCCACGATAAACTTACTTTGCACTGAAAAGTACATTATGGTAGAGTGTACTTGTTTCTGTTGGCGTGCAGATTAGGAGGCCCCATTGAACCAGATCTCCGCTCTACCGGTGAGTATGTGGATCCGTAATCGGTCGCGTTCTATGGGAATCAAGCTGATGGTCGTCAGCTTCCTGGCTTTACTCATGGCGATCCCCGCCATTTTCGTGAGCAACATCGTTGAGGAGCGCACGAATCGAGCCAAGGAAGTTGTGCAGGAGATCAGCGGCCATGTCGGCGGGCCTCAGACTTTTCTTGGGCCCGTGGTCACGATTCCATATACCGTGCCTCCGGCTTACAAGGGCGGGCCAGTTGCGACGGGCGTATACGTGGTATTTCCAATTCAGGGCGATGCCGCGGTAAAGGTGCGAACAGAGCAGCGCCGGCGATCTCTGTTTAAAGTTCCGGTCTTTCAGGCAGATTTACAGTTCGACGCCGCGTTCGACCTCGCAGGGATACCCTCGGCGGCGCCCGCAGATGCGGCGTTGGATTGGTCCCGCGCCGGAATTGTGGTTGGAGTCAGCAATGCGCATGGAGCGCTGGCTGATGGGACTCTTACTGCAAATGGGAAGACGGTGCCATTTGTCCCGGCAGATAGTGCTGCGGACGCAAATGCGGAACAGCGATTGCCACTCACTTATTTAGGAGTGAAGGCGAATGATCTAGTCCAACCGAACGCCTCGTTTCGCGTGAGCGCCGCATTGCGTTTCTCCGGCGCCCAGAGACTTGCCGTTCTAGCCTATGGAAAGACCTCTCACCTCACGGTAGAAGGGGATTGGCCGAGTCCGGGTTTCGACGGGACGTTCCTTCCTGTCAAGCGTAGCGTTTCGGCGCAAGGCTTCACCGGGGAATGGCTGGTGCCTTTCATTGCACGTGGGGTCCGCTCCGAGGGTACGATCCTGGCGGTGAGTAACCTGGACAGCTCCGCCCTGGGCGTCTCGTTCATTGAGGTGGCCGACCCCTACCAG
>JASLEQ010000372.1 GCA_030151135.1 Candidatus Sulfotelmatobacter sp.
TTGCCAACTGATGGCGGGTCTGGTGACCGAGGCGATGGTTCGCGATGAAGAAGCGACCTGGAAAAGGTCTCTGGCTTCGGAGCGCGCGGCGATGCTGGAGGCGCTTGAAAAGCTGCAACCGAATCTCACAGCCCTAGCGGAAAAGCCGGCAAGTGACCGCCAAGCAATGGGCCACGGTGAAGGGTCTGGTGCGAGTTCTTTATGCCCTCAATGTGGACACCAGATTCTTTCCGCAGAACAGTTTTGTGGTGAATGCGGGTCTCCGCGAATTCCTGAAGAGGCATCAGTAAGAATCGCCCCTGAGGTTCGGCAGCCCGAAAATTTGCTGAACATCCGCGAGCAAAGTGAAGTACCACCGCCAACTGATGTTGTTGAAGCATCACCGCTACAGGATCTTGCGCTGACGCCTGCCAGCGAACCGGCATCGCCGGCCGTGCACAATCCGGAAAAGGAGACCGGCTCAGTCGAAGGACTTTCGGCAGCGGAACTTCCAGATTTCGCCGAACTGCTGCGGTCGGTGGAAGAAACGGAGAAATTGGAGGGTGTTGAGGAGACGGAAAGCCCGAAGGAGTCGGCGATTCCTGAAGAGGAGTCAGAGAACGTTGGTGCGGACTCAAAAGCGCTGCAGAAGCTGACGCGTCCGGCCGACTGGAGTTCGGCAGCCTCAGCGAAAGATTTTCTAGAGCAGTTGGCGGGGAACAAGAACTCCGGAGGATTGGCACAATTCTGGAGTGCCAGGCGCGGCGATATCTATCTGGCAATCTCCGTGATCCTCGTGATCTGCGTAATTGTCTGGGGAATGATGTCGAGGCGTCCAGCAGGGACGAATTCAGCTCAAAGTGGCACAGCAACGCCGCATCAGAAAGCGCCCGACGCCGACCTATCGTTATGGGACCGGATGCTGATCGAATTAGGGCTTGCGGAAGCGCCGGCGCCGCCTGAAGACAAAGGAAGTCCGGGGGTGCAGGTATGGGTCGATGAGCGGACGGCACTGTATTACTGTCCGGGGACAGACCTGTATGGAAAGACGCCGAAAGGAAAGTTCGAGAGCCAACGGGAGGCGCAGCTTGATCAATTCGAGCCCGCCTACCGTAAACCCTGCAACTGAGGTTGCTTTGTAGCTACCAGGAGTGATTCCAGGCGACAACCTTTGGCCTGTAGCTTGCAATCATACTTGGCGATCCATCTCAGCAAATAAGACGTCATTACAGGAGGAGTGCTTGGCACGCGCAACTGAGTCCGAGCCTCGAAACACTCTGGCCCACGAAGAACTAAATCCGCTTCAAAATCCACTGCTCGCCGAGAATATCAACCGGTGGGCGGAGGTGTATTTCAGCAACCCACCGGATCGCCGCGACGCGGCAGTGGCGGAACTCCTGCTTGAACTTGAGCGACAGCAGCGACAGAAGGATGTCATTGAAGGACGGGTAAGTCCAACTCCAGTTCCTTCAGCCGAAGAAGCGGACATCCCCTCCGTCAACGCCGCGGAGAAAACTACCAAGTGTGGATCCTGCGGCCATGAGAATCCCATGACACATCAGTTTTGCGGTATGTGCGGCCAGAGAGTCGATCCGGAAAAAGACACGACGACGCAGCCCGCAGAGGTCGAACGAGGCCGGAGTGCACGGGTCATGGAAGAGATCGAGCGCCCGATTCTGCACGAACCGGAACAGATCGACGAAGATCCTGTCGTGGAAGGTGGTCCGGAAGCAGCACCAGAGGAGATGGAACTTTCGGAGCGTCCTTATGACGATTACGCTCCGGCGTTCGCGAGTAGCGATCTGTCTCTTTTTCAAAGCTTGCGCGTGCCGCACGACGTGGACGAAGAGGAATGGGAGTATGGGCCGGAGCGATCAAGTTCGTACCGGTACTACATTGCTGCGATATTGATTATCATCATTGGCGGTCTGGGATACTTGGCCTGGCGCAGCGCGCAAACTTCGCAGGCGACACACGAGGTATCCCCCCCGCCACCAGCGGCGGCTACAGAAAATGCGCAACCTGCGGCTCAGCCCGCAACCACGGCGAAGTCGGAACCGACGACAGCGCCCAAGCCAAAGAACGCGGCGCCGCCAGCCGCAGCGAGAGACTCCTCTCCGACGACGGACAAGAGCGAAAATTCAGCAACCCAAGTTGAGAAGGCGAGCAAGACGGAGCGACTTACACCCAAACCGGCTCCCGCCCACACAGCTTCCGCCGGGAATGGGGCGGAGGAGCTGGCGATCGCGGAAGGTTATTTGAATGGGACGAGCGGGCGAGGCCGCGACAGCAGCCAAGCGGCGAAATGGCTGTGGCAAGCGATGTCGAAACATAATGGCCAAGCCACACTGATGCTCGCGGACCTCTATCTAAAAGGAGACGGGGTTCCGAAGAACTGCGATCAAGGCCGGATATTGCTGGATTCGGCCGCGCAGAGAGGAATTGCGGGAGCGGGAGAGAGACTACGCAACCTGCAAGCGTTCGGCTGTCGATGACGAAGTGTGGCGGGGCTGAGCACATAGCTGCTCTCGCCCGCCCCCATGACTCACATGCTCAGTTCATCAGCATAGTTGGGGGACTACGCCGCGATTCGTACCAGAGAGCCAGTTCCACGCGGTTCCATAGCCCCAATTTGTCATAGATGACGCGAAGATAGTTCTTCACGACATGCTCGGTCGTTCCGATGGCATCTGCGACTTCTTTATTTTTCAAGCCTTCGGCAACAAGCTGGATGACTCGGTGCTCACGTTCATTTGGGGTACGGTTTCCATAGCGTTCGCTTGACATGTTTGCCTCCGATACAACAGGGTTGCGAGCTTTACTCGCTTAATACCTCCGGTAATTCCAAAACGAAGAAACAACCGGTTGAAATGAGCTTTCACAGTACGCCGTGCCATGTTGAGTTGGCTGGCGATTTCGGCGTTGTCGCAACCTTGCAGGAGCAAGTCGACGATCTGCTGTTCGCGTGGA
>JASLEQ010000414.1 GCA_030151135.1 Candidatus Sulfotelmatobacter sp.
GTCTGATTTTCCAGGACAGGAGGGCCGGGATTCGCCGCCAGCCATGTGGCTGCGTCTACGATGTACTCCGCTCCAGTGAGCTGCAGTTTTCCATCAAACGGTTCATACATCAGGGCCTGGGGATGATTCACATCGATGGTCCCATCATTCAAAGCGCTGTTCAGGTAGTGAATTCCCATCGAACCGTGATCCGTCCCGGCCATGCAGCCAAGCAGCTGCGCATATCCTGCGGAGACGGCATTGTTGACATCTTTATATTGCGCGGTCGCCTGGCGCACCATTTGCACCAGTGTCGAAGCGGGATGGTCCTGCGCTTTCGTCTGGCCGACCGCAAACATCGGCACAACGCTCACAAGACTGGTAAGTAGCACAACTCGAGAAATTACTCCCAGCAGTTTTCGAATCGAGATTGACATTGTCATAGGTTTCTCCAGATTTCTGTCCGAGCCGGTGTTTATGCCCGGACGACTTCTGCAACATGAAGCCACGCACCCCACGAAACGGCAATCCGCCGCAGCTCCATCTCTCCCCAAAGTTTTCTCCATAGCTAACTTTCTCAATTGAAAGAAGATCCAGAACGTCCACAGATTTGCCGATCACCTCACCTGTGATAGGCTTTGCGGAGTTTACGTGACGGTCCGCATAGAACGAGCAAAACGCTCTGGCGCCGCGAAGTGTTCTTCAAAGGCCGGCGACCAGCGGGCAAGATGTAATTAAGCGGCGGTATGTGACAGCCCAACACGGAGTTGCGGCGAAGCCGAAGGCAGATGACCAGAGTCCCGCAGGGACGGCACCATAAAGCTCCGTCACGGCAAGAATTTTGTAATCGACTCGCAGTTATCTCAGGAGGAAAGAATGTCCGATCACTACCATGACCCGGCCGATCTCAAGTTTCTGAAAGACATGAGCAAGGCCGCGCCCACCGAATTCAATGCCTGGCTCAACCTCGACAAGATTGTCGGACGCGAAGACGGCGCCATCCCGCGCAAATATCGCGAGCTCATCGCACTCGCCGTCGCGTGCACCACGCAATGTCCGTACTGCATCGAGGTGCACACGAAAGCGGCGAAGTCCGTCGGCGCCACGAAAGAAGAGATCGTCGAAAGTGCTTTCCTTGCCGCAGCGCTCCGCGCCGGAGGCGCAGCCACTCATGGTGCCATGGCATTGAAGTTTTACGAGAAAGGATAGGTCCAGCCCGCGACACCAACGCGCAACACTGGTTACAATTCTTAACTGGTCAACTGTCCGGCTTGGCGCGTTCCGCGAGCGCCAGCCGCTTCTCAGTTGATCAGTTCTGGAAATGATCAGTTCAACTCCCACCCTGAAGTTGTTGCGCTTCGGAACTTTCGAACTGGATCCCCGCTCTGGCGAACTCCGAAAAGGAGGTACGAAACTGCGCCTCCGGGGCCAGCCCATACAAGTCCTTACCGTTCTCTTGACCCGCGCCGGACAGCTGGTAACTCGTGACGAACTGCGGGCGGAAGTTTGGCGTTCCGACACCTTCGTCGATTTCGACCACAGCCTGCACAACGCGATCGCGCGACTGCGCGAAGCTTTGGGGGACTCCGTAGAGTCGCCGCAATATATTGAGACGCTCCCCCGTCTCGGATATCGCTTCGTCGGGAAAGTCGATGCGGTGGAAACCGGGATGCCGGCCCCCGTCGCGGATTCCTCGTCCGCCCGAATCCAATCCGTTGCCGTTCTTCCTTTGGAAGATCACTCGAGCGATCGCGAATACGAATATTTTGCCGAAGGCATGACCGAAGCGCTGATTACCAGCCTCGCGAAAATAAAGGCTCTGCGCGTTATCTCCCGCACCTCGGCCATGCAATATAAAGGTGCTCGCAAACCGCTTCCGCAGATCGCGCGCGAGCTGAACGTCGACGCCGTCATCGAGGGATCCGTCCTCCGATCTGGAGACCGCGTTCGTATCGCGGCCCAGCTGATTCATGCAGCCAGCGATCAGCATATCTGGGCGGAAAGCTACGAACGCGATTTCCGTGACGTCCTTGCCCTGCAGAGCGAGATCGCGCGCCAGGTCGCTAACGAAGTCCGCATCGCCCTGAGTCCTGCTGAGGAACAGAGCCTGAGATCAACGCGTCGGATCAATCCTGAATCCCACGAACTCTACCTCAAAGGACGTTTTTTCTGGAATAAACGAACCGAGGAAAGCGTCCGGAAAGCTCTAGTCCACTTTCAAAATGCCCTCGCCGCCGATCCTACGTACGCGCAGGTATACGCTGGCATCGCCGACTGTCACAACATTCTCGGCTATTACAACGTCCAGCCTCCGGCGGATGCCTATCTGAAAGCCAAAGCCGCAGCCCTGAAAGCGATAGAACTCGATCCGTCCCTCGGCGAGCCGCACGCTGCTTTGGCCGTTGTGAAACGCGATTTCGACTGGGACTGGCGAGGAGCCGAGTCGGAATTTCAGCGCGCTATCGAACTCAGCCCCGGATATGTGGAATCACATCACTGGCGAAGCACCCTCTTTGCCATACAAGGAGATTGCGATACGGCTCTGCGCGAGAAAAAGCGCGTACTCGCCATGGATCCGCTTTCGGTCGTCATCCAGACTGATGTGGCGCGCATGCTCTACTTCGCCAGAAAATATGACGACGCCATCGCGCAGTATCTCGCAGCGCTCGACATGGATCCGAATTTCGCATCAGCCCACATCTGGCTGGCGCGGGCCTATTTACAAAAGCAAATGTTTTCCGAATCCATTGCGGCATTGGAATCCGGATGCCGTTTAACGCAGGGAAGCCCGTACGCGTTGGCAGAACTCGGCCATGCCTGCGCGCTTGCGGGCGACTTCAAAAAAGCACGCGCAGTGCTCGATGAATTGTTGTCCGTCTCGTCCGCGAAATACGTTTCGCCGTATGATGTAGCACTTGTGTATGTCGGGATGGGACAGAAGACAGACGCCATGGCACAACTCCATAAGGCGCTCGAACATCGAGCTGTATGGCTCGGGTATCTCAAGGTGGAACCGCAATGGGATCCCTTGCGCGCCGAGCCTGCATTCTTCGACTTGCTGAAGCGCGTTGGCTTGGACTGACTCCGCGCCAGCGCTCATGCGGAAACTCAAAAATTCACTCCGCCGAACGGACCGGCGGCTCAGTGAAGCACCGACAATGGGAGGCAGGAGCAGCCGGTTTTCCACAACCTGTGTCGTGCGACTGTGACATCTGACCTTGCGCACTGGGCCGGCACCGGTCCACACTCAGTGCGGGAACGCAATCAAGGCGAAACGAGCGAACTCAACGACAGTGACGGGTTGGGCAAAAATTGCGATGTAAGTCTTTGCGGCTCAAGATTTTACCCGCAAGTCATTGAGCCCCATAGATTTTTTTGGAATTTGGCGCTAACTCGATGATTCCAGAGATACGGGGGGAGGGGGGATACCCCTCAGGCCTTGCCCATTCCCAAAATGGGAACTGGCTCGATTACAAAGTGTTTCGTGAAAACCACGTCGAAGCACCGTTTTGGGCTATTATTCGTCGTCCCCGTTTTCCGTGAGGCTAAGTGCGTTCGCCTCCGTTGAACTTCCCCACAGAGCATTGCTTCCCCAAAGCGCGTTACTTCCCCACAGTGCGTTGAAGGTCTGGTCGGTTACGCTGCCCCAGAGTGCGTTGATTCCCCACAATGCGTTGCTACCCCAAACCGCATTGGACGCGTGAGTGCCACCGGCGGTGAAGCCATTCGCACCCCAAACCGCGTTGCTTCCCCACAATGCATTACTTCCCCAAACCGCCGAGGAATTTGCTAGCAGGTAGAAGGTTCCGGTCGGCGCGTCGTATGCCGCCGTGGGAGACTTCGCGCTCAGGATCGCAGGAGTGTTATCCGAGAGAGCCGCTTGGATATCCAAATAACCCGCGCCTACGGTGAAAATATCGGCCTGGTCGTAGAAAGTCTGGCCCGTCACCGGATCCGTCACCGAGGTGAAGGGCAACAAGTTCTTTGACGCCGATCGCATCAGTCGGGCTTTCACCTGGTCTGGAGTCAAACTCGGCGATTGTTGCAGAAGAAGAGCTGCGGCGCCGCTCACTACGGGCGCGGCCATACTTGTGCCGCTCAGGATGTAGTAAGCATTCGAGCCATTGCTGTTTCCATTGCTCTCGTAAAGAGAAGTGGGAACCGCATTGTCCGGATCGGTCTGTTCAAGCGTCAATCCACCACCGGAAACGGAGATGATCCGGTTGCCCGGCGCGACGATGTCCGGCTTCGCCACGCGGTCAAACAGCGTTGGCCCTTTCGAACTGTAGCTCGCCATCTTGTCGTCCGCGGGACTCGGCGTCCCCATCGTGTTCATCGCTCCGACTGTAATAACGTAAGGATCGTTCCCTGGCGCTTCGATGGTTCCATATCCGCCGGTACCTGCGGCGTCGTTGCGGCCATCGTTGCCCGCCGCCGCGACCACTACGATCCCCGCTTGCCATGCCTGTTCCACCGCCTGGCAGAGCGGATCGAGAGTGTAGCTTTCGTAAACCGGTCTGCCCAGCGAAAGGTTAATGACGCGGATGTTGTATTGCGACTTCAGCTGGATTGCCATCTCTATCGCGGCGATTGCCTGGCTGTCGGTTCCAGCTCCGTTCTTATCGAGAACGCGGAGATTGATGAGGTTGACTCCGTCCGCAATTCCCCGGAAGGTATAGATATCTTTCTGGCCGCTTGAGTTTTTGCCGGTTCCCGCGACGATTCCGGCCACGTGCGTGCCATGCCCGTATTGGTCGTTGGCGCTGCCTTTCCCGTCTCCTGCAAAGTTTTGGCTGAACACCACCAGATTATGATCTGTCTGGAAATCAGGACTGTTGATGATTCCGCTGTCGATGACCGCTACGCCGATACCCGAACCGTTCAAGCCTTCGCTCCATGCCACCGGAGCGTTTACGGTTTCGTTGTGGTAATCGAGCACTGCCGCCGCTGTCTTACGAGTCGTGTGAAGCGGCCGGTCGGGCGAAATATAAGCCACGCCGGGATCGCTGGCCATAGCCGCCAGCGCCGCCATCGGGACGGAATAGGACGCGGCATGGATCGTAGTGAAGTTCTGGCGAAGCACTCCGCCGTGCAACACGCTTCTTTGCTGATGCTTGGGCCCTGGGGTGTTGGTGAACTGCACGATTACATCGATCATCGGTGCACCCTTAGGCGACTGCAGGTCGGGGGCGAGCTTCGGGTTCTTTGCATGGACCGCACAAGGCCAGGTCAAGCAAACCGCGAGCGCCAGTGGCAAGGTTACTCCCAACTTCATTGCACATCCCCCACACGTAAGGATTCCCTTTAAATGAAGCAATCACACGGCCAGATGCGCCCGCGTAAGTGCTTGCGACCTTTAGTCTTCACTTGGCCATGGGGTGCCCAGGAGGACATTCTGTCGCGCCGCGCAAGGGCAGCAGGTCAATTTGTCTCGCGAAGATCATTCGCAACGCCGAGCAGAAGTAACGCTCATATTCGACGGCTGGCTGTACGAAGGTAACTCTCTACGGGCGGTTTATGACTGACGGAGAATCGCGGATATTGCAGAATTAAAGGAGGCGGCAAGTCTCATCATTCTTACGGGTTGCGGTTTTTATGCGGGTACGGGCCTTTCTCGGTGTCATATCAGTAGCCGGCTGCGTCGGCCTGACGTTCGCCCTGCGAGACTGGCATTCCGCCGATCCCCTCAAGTTCGTTTTCTACGTCGTCGCGGCGTTGCTGGTATCCCCGCTCAAGGTCACCCTGCCGGGTGTAAACGGCACGTTGTCGGTTAATTTCCTGTTCACACTGCTGGGCATCCTCGAATTGAGCTTGCCGGAAACGCTGGTCATTGCCCTGGCCAGCACCATTGGGCAGCTCTACTGGAAACCTGCTCGGCAGCCGAAGCCGGTGCAGCTGATCTTTAATCTGTCACAGGTAACGCTCGCCAGTTCAGCGGCGTTCCTCACCTACATGCGGATGCTGCGGCACGTCCCACACACATCTGAGCCCTTTGCTCTTCTGATGGCGACAACCGTCTATTTCGCCTGCAATAGCGCAGCGATGTCGACGATTATCGGACTCACGGAGGGCCGGCGGATTTCGGCGGTATGGGTGGAGAGCTATTTGTGGTCGTTCG
Organism: Candidatus Sulfotelmatobacter sp.; assembly: GCA_030151135.1. Next base: position 6,098 of record JASLEQ010000414.1, read on the forward strand.
CGTATTACCTGGTCGGCGCGGCGGCCGCCGCCCTCATTTCTTTTCTAAATCAGAAGATCGGATGGCAGTCGTCGTTCCTCGTGCTTCCACCGATTTACCTGATGTATCGGTCCTATCGCCTGTATCTTGGCAAGCTTGAGACCGAAGCGCGAATGGCGGAGCAGGCATCGAATCTTCACCTGCGTACCGTGGAAGCTCTCGCCCTTGCCATTGAAGCGAAAGACGAAAGTACTGGCGAACACCTGCAGCGCGTGCGTGTATACGCCATCGAACTGGCGCATGAACTCGGTTTGAGCGCGAGTGAGAAGGACGCGTTGAAAGCCGCGGCAGTTTTGCATGACATCGGCAAGTTGGCCGTGCCCGAACATATCATTTCGAAGCCCGGAAAGCTCACTCCTCAGGAATTCGAGCGCATCAAGATTCATCCCGTGATTGGAGCCGAGATTCTCGAGCAGGTGCATTTCCCGTATCCCGTGGTGCCGATTGTGCGATCGCATCATGAGAAATGGGATGGCTCGGGATATCCCGACGGGTTGGCGGGGGAGGCGATTCCCATCGGCGCGCGCATCCTGGCTGCCGTCGATTGCCTGGACGCGCTGGCTTCCGATCGCCAGTACCGCAAAGCGCTTCCTCTGGACCAGGCCATGGCTGCGGTGAGTGCACAAGCTGGAACCAGTTTCGACCCGCGCGTGGTCTCGGTTTTGCAGCGCCGCTACGTGGAGCTGGAAAAAATGGCGAAGGAACAGCCAGCACAGATTCCGCCAAAATTATCGACCGACGTCAAGGTGGAACGCGGCTACAAACCTGCCGCAGGATTTGCCGTAGCGGCGGAAGATTTGCGGGAAAGTCCTGCTCCGGATTTCCTGGCCAGTGCGTCTCAGGCCAAAAAGCAATGTGACGAGATCCTCCACATCAGCCGAACGTCTGGGTGCCTGGCTGTGGCCGATGTCGGGGCGCTGATCGCTCTTCGACTGAAGTCCATCATTCCATTTGATAGCTTCGCACTGTTTAGCGCAGCGGACGAAGTCCTGGTCACGGAGTTTGTGATGGGAGAAAGTTCACACCTTCTTTCGTCTCTGCGTGTTCCTTTCGGCGAGGGGTTAACAGGATGGGTAGCGCAAAATCGTAAGCTGATCCTGAACGGCAATCCGTCGGTCGAACCCGGATACGATCCTGCTGGGCGTGCCGCGCTTCGTTCAGCCTTGCTGGTTCCGCTAGAAAACTACGGAGTCGTCCGAGCCGTCCTGGCTTTGTATCGCGCTCGGCAGGATGCCTTCACCGCAGACGAGTTGCGTATCTTGCAGGCCGTTCGCACGGAGCTGACCAGTGCGATCGTAGAGACGGATCGGCCAAAGACTCTGCAAGCCTCCACGTCCCAGTCGTGATTGCCGCTGCAGCTTTCCGCGCACGAGGCGCAGCCGCTCACGGTGCCATGGCGTTGAAGTTTTACGACAAAGAGTAGTTCCGCTTTAGGAATCCGGGGAATTTTGGGTTATACCCCCTCCCCTCGGATATCTGGAATCATGGAGTTAGCGGGAAATTGCAAAGTAATCTATTGGGCTCAACGACTTGCGGGTAAAATCTTGAGCCGCAAGGAGTTAGCTCCTATCGACGAATTCTCTCGTATACCGCTTTCGCCTTGGCTAGCTTGGGCTGGCTGAGTGGCAAGGCGCAAGGAGCGGGATCACAGAGGGCTGTAACTATCCACACGGGTTGGCGAGGACGTGCAGCGTTCGCGCGTTTTCAAATTTCAGTTCAATATCGCTATGGGCTAATGCTGTAAATGACGCCGCAGCCATCTGAGAGGCCGAAGCCGGAGCAACTCAGGTCCGCCGCCGACGGGCGTCATGCCGTAAATCCCGCCGTCGCGTACGAGTAAGTTTCCCGAAAGTGGTTCATCGCCTTGCGTTCCGCCCTGCATGCTGTATAGGCCGCTTTGGTACCACGCGCCGGACGTCGCCTTCGTGAGACGAAAGACCGTGCCGCATCCCGCTTGACAGTTAGGGCTCGTGCCACCAGATGATGTCGTGCCGTAGAGGTTCCCAGTTCCGTCCATCACAACGCCCTGATACATGGGAAACCAACCTCCTGGACCTGAGAAGCTATATATGTCCGTTTCGGACCAGAGCCCGGTAGTTGAGTTGTTGGAGAGGGTGAAGACCGATCCACTGCAATATTGCCCCCCCAGATGGGTCATGCCGTAGAGGGTTCCGGACTTATCTAAGAGGAGTGGACCGCCAGGGCCGCCACAACCCCCAGGAAACTCATAAAGCATCTTGTAGTTCCATGTTTGCACGCCCGGTGAAATTTGAAATACCACGCCTCCGGGCTCTATGTCGGTGTGGGCGCCATTCGTGGCGGTCCCGAAAATACAGACTCTCCCACTGTTCTCAGCGCTCCCGTTTTCTGGGGCGGCGCACAATTCAGGAGGAGCCAAGGTCACCCCAACGTAGGGATTAGCGCCGTCTGTTCCCTGAAAACTGTGCAGAACTGTTTCCGCCCAGGTGCCAGCACCCGTGGGACTTAGTCGAAAAACAACGCCGCACGTGGTCCCGTCACCATTGACACACGTGTTTCCGCCGCCGAATGCGGCGGTGCCGTATATGTTGCCATGCGAATCCAGTGTCAAAGAACCCACAGGATCGCTTCCGTCGGACCCTCCCGTGAAGCGATACAAGACGTTTTCAATCCACGTGTCGCCCGATCGCTCCAGCTCGAAAACCGTCCCGCAGCCAAGTCCCCCGCATCCAGTTCCGCCACTGAATGTGGTCCCATACAAATTGCCGGACGAATCAAAAACAAGCGCACTTGAGGGCTCGGCCCCATCAGCACCGCCGTGAAATGTGTAAAGCACCTGGAATGCCCATGGAGCCGCGGATCCGGCTTCTGTCGGTGACAGTTCGAATACCAGGCCACATCCCCAGAAAGGGTACGCACAGGGGCCGTCGCCATACTCGCTTGAAGTGCCGTACAGATTGCCTTGATTGTCTGATACGAGTCCCGCATACGGCGTTCCACCATCGCTCAGACCTGTGAAGGTAT
>JASLEQ010000478.1 GCA_030151135.1 Candidatus Sulfotelmatobacter sp.
TCGGACTGCTCAAGATTGACGTGTTTCCAGCGGAGATCGCATATCTCTGGCAAACTCATGGTCGTAGTCAGGGCAAAAAGTGCCGCCTCCCGGTGAGGATAGTGAAGCAGGTCCAGAACCGTTCTTGCTTGCACTGTGGAAAGAGCAGGTAATGTGTTTCGCATCAGTTTCGGAAGTTTGACCAGGCTCGCCGGATTTGGCCCCTTGAAACAGCCTTCTTTCTGAGCATGAGCGATGATGGCGAAGCAGACGTTCTTAATGTGCTTCACTGTCTGTGCCGAATATCCGGCGCCGTCTGCCGCCGCCACAATGCGCCGGATGTGCTCAGGCCGGAGATCGCAAATCCGGGTTCCATCGAGATAAGGCCAGCCCGGGATCGCTCTCAGTCGCGCGTTCGCGCTGTTCTCCGCCTTGAAGATCCTGCTCACAGCCTCGGGAGTAATGACGTGCTTGAGCATGGCCTGATAGTGTGTCTGGCCGCCCTGCGTCTTATACTGCACGTGTTCGGGAACAAACTTTGTCTCAACGAAGCAAGCGAATAACATTCTGAAATCCTGAATTGCGGCGGCCGAAACCGGGGCGCTTGTGTCGAAGTCGTCAACAACATCCCAATTTCCCTGGTCGGCCTGTGGGGTTAATCTCTTGATCACACTCGCTTCCACTGAAGTCTTACGGTTCTTTTTCGCGTCAACAATCGCCGACTCCTTTTCGCGGCCGGCAAAGCGTTGAATTCCATCATTCGCAATTAAGCGTACTGGCGAGCGCTTTTCACCACCCATTGCTTTTCCCCTGATCTACATACGAATTCAGCACTCAGGCAATCCCTGGCCACAAACATGCAAGAGGCCACTGGCCTTAGTGCTGTGAATGGCAGAGTGCATGCGTGTCGAAACAACTGTGCAGCGAAGCTATGGCGGCCGTCATTACTTCCGCCCAATGCTTCACACTCGGATCGTTGCGTCCTTCTCACAAGGTAACGTAACCTGTTTTCGTTCGAAAGCAAACTCCCCTGAGAACAATCGGATCATCAAGCCCCAGAACTGTCCGTATCCTTGCGCTTTCGCAAAGATTACAAAAAGTTAAGATTGTACCTTGTCTGACCCGTGCTAGGATCAGTTCACTTTGGAGTTGTGTCTCCTTCCATCCCACAAATGTGGCACAGCCTTGGTTCCTCTCTGGCACGGTTTGGCAGCTATTATGAAATCGTCTGATTCCTTGTCAGTTCGCCGGCCCTGCTTTAACAAAGCTTATTCCAGATTCAATATGATGCTGAGAATCGGTGCCGCTGATTTGATCGCTATTCATGAAGTTAAACGGAGTGCAGCAGACAATGCGAAGCGGCGGTGGAAGTCATAGAGTTTGGCGGCTTTTTCCGCGAACCGCTGCCGCTTATCCGGCCTCCATCCAAGATTGGACGCACCACGCCAAAACCCGACACCTTACAAAGCGGAAGAAACTTTTTGTTCTACTTAGTTCACTTCTGGCTTTGTTCGTCGTCGGCGCGCTTTTGTTCCGAAACTCTCTTCTCCTGCCGCCTGAACACGTCGTCTTGTCACTCCAGGGTTCTACAACTCTGGGTGATGAACTCATGCCCAAACTCGCCCAGGCGTTTCTCCGCGATGAGATGAAGGCGCAAGACACGGGCATTAGAATCTCCGAAAAGGATGCACGCGGGCATTCCCGGGTTTATGTTTGGGGCACGATTCCCGGACGATCGGGACGTCAGGTCATCGAGATCTATCCTTCCGAATCGAGCACCGCATTCCAATGTTTGGGAGGCAAAAGTCACGGACCAAGGTGCGATATCGGGATGGCATCTCGGCCGATCAATTCTCATGATCAGGATGCGTATCCGGTTCTGAAAAATCTCGGCGGCCGCCTGACAGAACATGTCGTTGCCCTTGATGCAATCGCCATCATTGTTAATCCTCGAAATCCGGTTTCGGAACTCTCCATTCCGCAGTTACGGGCCATCTACTCCGGCCAGATCACCAATTGGAAAGCGCTTGGCGGGCGCGACGCTCCGATCGAGGTCTACGGCCGTGACCGTGACTCGGGGACATATGAGATGTTCACGGAAAAAGTTTTTGGCAGAGACTCCAGCGACGATTCCGGCGATGCTTCCGTGCCATCGGGCCGCCAGATGGCCGATAGTAGCCTGATCGTGGACGCGGTCACCCACTCGGAAGATGCCATTGGATACGTCTCCTCGCCTATGATACGGACAGCCAAAGCCGTGGCCATTTCAGATGGCAGTGGACCGGCGCTCCTTCCCACCAGTCTCTCGATTGTCACCGAGGAGTACCCGATTTGCAGGCGCCTGATGCTCTATGACTGGGATGCACCGGGTTCTTTGCGAAATGCATTTGTGCAGTATGTTGTCTATAAGCCCGGCCAGACACTCGTGACACAGACGCCTTTTGTTGAATTGACGCCGAAAATCTTCCCGGCAAGTCCGCCGCACAATGCTCCTCGGGCCTACAAAGACATGGCCACTAAGTACTCGAGAATCGGGCTGAGCTTCCATTTTTCCACGGGGCAAGTCAATCCCGCGGCGGATGCTGACATCCAGTTGGATAACCTCGCCCGGGTGAATGTGCTCCGGCTGCGCACCTTCTTATCGCAGAACAACCGAACTGGAAATGACATTCTGCTGTTGGGTTTTGCAGATGAATCCGAGAGCAGGAATACCGGCAATAATGTCGCCAAAATGCGGGCTCAAGTTGTTGCCACGAGCCTCAGGGCTGTGGGCGTAATCGTCCCCTCCGAAAACATCCTGGACTTCGGAGCCGAGGTACCGGTAGCGTCCAACCAAACCGTGGAAGGTCGTCGAAAGAACCGTAGGGTTGAGGTCTGGGTGCGCAACAGTCCCGAACTCAAGCCTCGATCCTGGCAATACGCGGAGAGCTGATTTGTAAACGTGCGGTATTTGGACAGGGTGTTTGGAGCTATAATCCTGTTCCTGCACTTTGAAAGAAATGCCGCCGCGGCGTCCTCGACCGTGGTTCGTGCGACCTGAGCCTCTTCAGGCTGG
>JASLEQ010000635.1 GCA_030151135.1 Candidatus Sulfotelmatobacter sp.
GCAGAGCGTAACGAAGTTAGACGAACAACGATCCAGGTGGATCGCGATTGGGCCGATGGGGCGCCCGATCCGGTGGGACGCGCAGATCATTGATGATCGCGAGAACGAATCTATATCTTGGCGCTCGTTGCCGGGTTCGGAGGTTCAGGTGGATGGGCGAGTGGAGTTCCGTGAAGCACCAGCGGGCCGCGGCACGATTGTCAGCGCGGAAATACAGTACAGCCCGGCGCCAGGTTTGAGTTCGAGTTTCGCGAAATTCCTGCGCAAAGGCGCAAATTTTGCGATGCGTCAGGACATGCGGCGCCTCGAAGCCTTGATGGAGGCCGGCGAGATTCCAACCACAGAAGGGCAGCCACACGGGCCACGCGACAGGGTCACGGGAGTCATGCGAATGATGGACCCGACTCGGCCAATCGCGCCGGGATCAAGCCTGAAAGACACGTTTGCAGCGAGGAGGAGCATCGCATGAAGGCCGTTTGCTATATGGGCGTGGAAAAGATGAGCGTCGAGACGGTACCGGATCCGCAGATCCTGAATCCACGCGACGCAATTGTGAGAATCACGAGCACCTGCATCTGCGGCTCGGACCTGCATCTTTATGACGGATATGTTCCGACGATGGAGCAGGGCGACATCATGGGCCACGAGTTCATGGGTGAAGTGGTGGAGGTCGGGTCGGGCATCAAGCCGGAGAAGTTGAAGGTGGGTGACCGCGTGGTGGTTCCATTCACCATCGCATGTGGAAGCTGTTTCTTCTGCAGGAAAGAGTTATGGTCGTGCTGCAACAACTCGAATCCGAATTACTGGATGGCCGAAGAAATGATGGGCTATTCCCCGTCGGGGCTGTTCGGATACACACACATGCTCGGAGGATACGCGGGCGGCCAGGCGCAGTACGCGCGCGTGCCGTTTGCCGATGTCGGTCCACTCAAGCTGCCGGAAGGGATTCCTGACGAGAAAGTGATCTTTCTTTCCGACATTCATCCGACGGGATACTTCGGCGCAGTGAACGCGGAGATCGAGCAGGGTGACACGGTCGCGATCTGGGGATGCGGGCCGGTCGGGCAATTCGCAATTCGCTCGGCGTTTATGTTGGGCGCAGAGCGGGTCATTGCCATCGACCGTTTCGATTACCGGCTTCGCATGGCGGAGCAAGGCGGAGCGGAAATCATCAATTACGAAGAGGTCGACGATGTGGTCCAGACCCTGAAAGACATGACGGGAAACATTGGGCCGGACCGGTGCATCGATGCGGTTGGCATGGAAGCGCATGGGCACGGAGTTGTGCACCTGATGGATCGCGCGAAGCAGGTGGCAAGGATCGAAATGGATCGCCCGATCGCGCTACGGCAGGCAATTCAGGCGTGCCGCAAGGGTGGGACCGTTTCTGTGCCGGGTGTCTACGCTGGATTTATCGACAAGGTGCCAATGGGTGCCTTCGTGAACAAAGCTCTGACTATGAAGACCGGGCAGACTCACATGATGCGGTACATGAAACCGCTGCTAGACAAAATCGAGAATGGCGAGATTGATCCGAGCTTTGTGATCAGTCATCGCGTGCCCATCGACCGTGCACCCGAGATGTACAAAATATTCCGCGATAAGAAGGAGAGCTGCACAAAAGTGGTGCTGGATCCTTGGGCGGATGGCGCGAAAGCTGCTTAGCCGGAGGTTATCGAACTATCTCTCAGGAACTCGGCAAATAGCGCCGAGTTCGCTGAGGGATCGCAAGGAATGCCGAGAATTTAGGGAAATGTCAGTGTTGAAATTTGAAGAAGCCGTGCCTGTCTGGTCAGAGACGCCAGCGGCATAAGTTGCTCACCGGGGCCGATCCAGCTTGCCTGAATTGGTCCTTTTTATTGCCGATGCGGAAGCTGCGCAGTTCTGCGACTACGTGAAGGAGGAGAACATGAAGAAAAATTTGAAGGGACGCCGAATCGCGGTGCTTGCAACCGACGGTGTCGAGAAGGTAGAGCTAACGATTCCAGTAAAGGCACTCACTGCGGCAGGAGCCCGCGTGGACGTGGTTTCGCTGCGGAGAGGCGGAATCCGTACGGTGAATCTACATGAGCCTGCGAGCCGGTTCGAAGTGACAAAGACGGTAAACGAGGCCGATCCGGATGATTACGATGGATTGCTGATCCCCGGAGGATTGATCAACCCGGACTTGCTGCGGCAATCGGCGGCGGCGCGTGATTTTGTGCGGGATTTCGATCGAGAGAACAAACCGATCGCGAGCATATGCCATGGTCCATGGGTGCTGGCGTCTGCTGGGCTTCTGCAAGGAAGAGTGCTGACGAGCTGGCCGGGCGTTCGCGATGACATGGTAAATGCGGGCGCGACCTGGCTCGACCAGGAACTTGTAGAAGATCGAAATCTGATAACGAGCCGAGGTCCGCACGATCTGGTGCCGTTTGTGAAAGGCATGCTGCGCCATTTCGCGGCAGGTGCTTCTATGCGGGAAAGGACGCAGGCGACGGAATCGTCTCCTCAGCGCAATGAGCCGCCGAAGGTAATGACCGGCGTCATGAAATGGCTGCCGAAGCCTTCGACGCGAACGGCCTTTGTTGTGGGCGCAATCGCACTCGGAGTGATGGCGGCGAACGATCCCAAGGGTTGGAAGAAATTCGGGAAGGAATTGGCGCGAAGGGTCGCGTGACGTGAGTTTGCAGAGGAACTGAATGTTTTCCGCGTATGTTTCGAAAAGTCCTCACTTCTGGTTCCACCGGCCAGAAGTGGGGCGCCCATCGTAGATAGATGGGTTGATTAATTACCAATTTCCTCCTTCCGCCCTTCGCCACCTCAGTTACTACTCCTCCAAAACGTCTGGTTCATTCCGTTAACATGGTTTCATGCCCGTGACGGTGAGAGATCTGCGGTGCCTCGCGATTTCCCAGAGCCTGTTTACTCCGACGACGCTGAGACGGGCGCTGCACAGGATGCAGTTTGTACAGGCCGATCCGATACGATCGCCCGCTCGAGCGCAGGATCTGATTTTGCGGCACCGAGTGAGGGATTATCGGGCGGGCGATCTGGAAAGGCACTATCCGAAAGTTGGGGTGGAGGAAGACTTCTTCATCAACTACGGATTCGTGACGCGAGAGCTTCAGCAGTTGATGCACCCGCGTTCGGAAGGCGGCGTGTCGGCCGACATCTGTCTGCCCTGGTCGACTGTGGCTCTGCGGAAAAAAGCTCAAGGGATACTGGAGTTCGTGCGCGAGCGCGGTGTAGTGCATCCGCAGGAAGTGGAAAAACATTTCTCGCATGGAAAAGCGACGAACTACTGGGGAGGACAATCGAATACGACCACCCATTTGCTGGATGGGATGCATTATCGAGGACTCGTACGGGTCGTGCGGCGGGAGTCTGGAATCCGGTTATATGCGGCGCGCGAGCATGCAGGGCCAGCTGTGGACGAAGCAGAGCGCGTCCGAAGGCTGGACGCATTGGCGGATGTGGCCGTCGGGATCTACGCTCCAATGTCATACCGCAGCTTGCGGTTTGTGGTACGCCGGTTGAAATACGCGGTTCCGCAGTGGGAGCAGGAGATTGACAACGCGATCCAGCGAGCCAGAACGAGATTGCGTTGCGAAATGGTGGACGGAGTGGAATGGTACTGGCCCAGGCGGTGGAAGTTAACGGGAGAGCCGGAGAACTCTGTGCGTCTGCTGGCACCCTTTGATCCAGTAGTGTGGGACCGCTGGCGGTTCGAAATATTATGGGGATGGACATACCGCTTTGAGGCGTACACTCCAGCGGCCAAGAGGGTGCGAGGCTATTACGCGATGCCGATGCTATGGCGAGACCAGGTGATCGGATGGGGCAACCTGTCCGTAAAGAATGGTTCTTTGCAGGCAAATTTCGGATACGTGGCCAGCGAACCTGGGGAACGGGACTTTAAGAGGAATTTGGAGGAGGAGTTGGAACGGCTGAGGGGGTTCTTGGGGATTCAGGAGTAGCGTCGGAACGCCGACTACCAGCGTTCGGTGGGGGCGTGTTGAGTGCGCCGCCTCAGCGGGCGAGTTGGTGTTCGGCGCCGCGGAAGAGAGCGCGCATCCCTCGGATCACCAAGCGAACGACGAGCGCGGTGACAAGCACGAGAATACCTGCGATCGTGCCTGCCAGATAAGGATGTTTTGTGGCGAGCCATACGAGGCCAATGGCAAGGACATCTTCGCCGAGACTGAGACTAATGTTCGAAAGAGGCTCGGGCGAAGGGGTGACGGCGGTGCGCACGGCGGTCTTGCCCCCATGGGCGACGAGTGCCACGGCTGCCCCGAGAAGCGCGGATAGAAGTTGGTGCTCGGGCGAAAGCTGTGCGGTAGCTCGGAAGGCGATCAGGCCAGCGAGCGGGACTCGAATAAAAGTATGCAGTGCGTTCCATATAAGATCGAACGCGGGTATTTTGTCGGCGAAAAACTCAATGCCGAAAAGAGCGAGGCTGGCTGCAATGATCGGCCAGTTTTCAAGGAGCTGCAGTCCCGGTGGAAGCGGGAGATGTCCGAAGCGGGCCAGCAAGCCAAGTGCGGCGACTGTGGCGTAGAGATTCAAGCCGGCGGCAAAGCTAATCGCGACGAGCAGAGAAACGAGTTCGGTGGGCGGGATTTTGAGGACGTCGAGCATTGATTGACCCAGCCAGCGTTCTGATCCATGACGCTTTGAGCAAAACAGAAAGGGTCGCTACGAGAGCGACCCTTCGAACTGCGCAGATCCTGAATTAAAGAGTGGACTCGATTTCAAAGCCCCAAGCTTCCAGAAGGGGCTCGGGGATATATTTCGAATTTTTGTTGCGGCGAGCCCACTCGCGAAGGCGAGTCGACCGAAGATACTGGTCGGGGGTGAGCTTGTACTCGCGCACAACCTGCTCAAATTCAGTGATGGTCGGGGTAATGGGCCCGATCGGCTCGGGCTTTCCCCAGTTCGGATTTCCGCGTCGCTTGGCCATGAAGTAGTGCCTTTCTACGTAGGGGGATCAACTACCAAAAAATGCGTCTAAGTATATGATTCTCCGACCCGGCTTCAGGATTCCCCAGAAAATGCAGGACACCCGGCGGACAGAATTTTCCTTCAGTCCGGAAGAACGATTCAAAACCTAGTCTGGAAACCCAGTATATTATCGGCAAAAATCAACGAAGTCAATCAAATATAGCAGATAAAAACACGATGTTTTTCTTGTAACTAACTGAAAACAACTAGCTTGATTGGGGTGTCGAGGCCTCTATCCCCATTGCTGAGGCTAGGCAAGACGACGCTTTCCCGGACGCCCTGACGCCTTGACGCGGTGATTACGTCCGTAATACACGAGCCAGTTGAGCTGTTGAACGAGGGTGCCGATCAACCTAGAGTGCAATCAGGGTGTCCCGCCACCGGCGCGTAGAGGTGTGCGATTGGCTGCTGTGTCGGAGTTCCCCCGGGCTGACAACACTATGGGCTTGAAATCGCTTTTGCTGTGTTCCGACGAGAAGATTGTGCGCGTTGTGCGGCGCGTTTTGGGCGATTTGGAGATTGAGGTCGAACTGTGTCCGAACCCG
>JASLEQ010000647.1 GCA_030151135.1 Candidatus Sulfotelmatobacter sp.
CGCCAGCGCCCGCGGCGGGCACAAAGCCCCCGGCAGATGCGCTCATCGGGCGGGATGCTTTATGCGGCTCATCGTTATAGGCTCGACAGCACACGCGCATCGCGTCGAAGCCGGCCCAAGTGTAGACCGAGGCTCCCTCAGAGCTACCGGCCAACATGCGGGAAAGCTGACCTGAGCGAAGTTTTTCAAATGCCTGGACGACGGCCTCGGTGCCGGTGGCGCAAGCACTGCTGACCGTGGTGACTTGTCCGCCAAGCCCTAGCAGTCCGCCGACAAAGGCGCTGGGTGCGCTCGCCATATATTGTTCGGGCATAGCGGACCCGAGACGGCGCGCGTCACCAGCGTTGGTCATCGGAACCAGCCTGTCGGCGATGGTGTCCATGCCGGGAATTCCGGTTCCGACGATGGCCCCGGTATTCCAATCGATGCCATCGCGATTGTCGCGTTCATAGGTGAAGCCTGCATCTCTCCAGCACTCGACCGCGGCCAACCCTGCGTACATCATCGAACTGTTCATGGCTCGGGCAGTGCTTTCCGGGAAGGTGGAATCGAGGAGGGCCGTATCAACATTCGGTTTTCCGGCCACCTGGCAGCCCAGTCGGAGTTCGTTCATCCGCGGCTGGAACGTAATGCCGGACTTTGCTTCCCGTAGGGCCGTCGCGAACTCCGCAACGCCCGTAGCATTCGGCGCGACTACTCCCATACCAGTTATCACGACTCTAGGCACGCGGAACCCCCATACCGCTGAGAGTTCCTGAGGCCAGCAATTGGTCGGCTTCGTCCCGGAGTTCAACTTCAGAACGGAGCTTCTTCCTGCGCCAAGCGGTAGCAACCGAGCGAGCGAAGACCGTTTGGCCCGGAAATACTGGTTTGCGGAACTCTACCTGCGCATCGGTTAACAGAGCCCGATGCTGCTCAAGTTCGGGGGGAGAAAGATCCAAAGAAAGCAAGTACATGGCATGCAGCGCCATTGCCTGCGCCATAGTTTCAGTCAGAATGACACCAGGCGTGATCGGTTCGCCCGGGAAATGGCCGGGATAAAAGAATTCATCTTCGCGAAAGGTGTACTTGCAGAGAGCGTGCTCGCGATCGATCTCGAGGAGTTCGTCCACGAATCGAAAAGGTCTTGCTTGCGGCAAGAGATCGAGTATTCGCCGGCGCTCGGAGGCATCGGTCACGCGATGTTCTCCTGCGACCCACCGTTGGAAAAATCGAAGAGGACGCCGCCCCATGTGAGACCGGAGCCGACAACAACCAGACTAAGATAGCCGCTATCGATCTGGTCCCAGTTCTGCGACAAGACGCTGGGAGCTCCAGCCGCGCCGCAATTTCCAAAGCGATCCACGTTAAAAAAGTGGCGTTCTGCCGGAGTGCCAGTTCGACGGCAGACCGCTTCGAGCATAAGTGCGTTCGCCTGGTGGCCGATGAAAGCGGCTTGAGCGTCGCTGGGTAGGCTCGAAGCGAGTTCCTCGAGAGTTGCCACGGTCTTGCGGATAGCGAAAGCCTGGACGGCTTGGCCATCCTGCTGGAAGTGACCTCCAGCGGGGATGACCACGTGTTTCCAGCCCGACGGATCGGAATGTAAGACCGAAGCCGACACACGAGCACGGCCGGGCACGCGGGGCGAAATGATGGCGGCACTGCTGCAATCTCCCCACAAGACGGCTGTCCGGCGATCCCCATAGTTCACGGTCCGGGTGGTGTTTTCGACGTTCACTAGAAGGACATAATCGGGGAGGGTCTCGGGACGCATGCTATTTAGAACGTGAATTTGAGCAGCAAAACTCGAGCAAGCGGAGTTTACGTCGAACGCAGGACACTCCATTCCCAACTCAGCGGCAGTTCGGCAGGCCTGGGCGGGAATCGACAATTGCGGCGAGCATCCTCCGGAAATAACCAGTCCGATATCTTTCGCATTTAACCCGGCACGACTAAGTGCATGGCAGGCGGCCTTGGCGCCTGTCTGGGCATCACTGAATTCAGAGGCTTCCGCGGAGGCTTTTGGATCGCCATTTCTGGTTTGCCGGATGTAATCCAGAGGAAGCACGGTGCGTCTCTCGCGGATCCCGACGCGTTCGATTACCCAGTTGGCGTCCACTCCGATGTCCAAAGAGGTGAGGAACTCGTTGTCGATGACTGTTGGTGGGTGAAAATGCCCCACCGAGATCAGCGACAAAAAGTTCAAATGGGAACCCTGTGGAATGAGTGGAGGGGTCATGCCGCCGGCTTGTTTTGCGCAAACCGAGATCAATAGATTAAAGGCCCTTGCCGGAACATTCAAGCAGAAAGCCTAAAATTGAAGTGCTCCAGTTCAATGCGGCAGAAACCCTGTGAATGCGCCTCAGAAAGTTGCAAGATATTGCATCATCAATCAGAGAAACTCAGATCCAGGGCAACGGAGTGCTGCAGTTAGTCCGTCTGCGGTTTCTGGGTTGGCGCACCGGGGTCTTTGTGATCCTCGCGGGCATCCACCGAGAAGAGCATGTAATGGTCGAAGCTATGTTTCCGATAATAGCGATGACGTCGAAAATCGAGATATATTTCGGCGCTCGTCGGAAGCCATAGCTGCAGTTTTTTCTTGCTAAAGGGAACTGGTCCGTATTCGACCACCTGGTGTTCGCCCGATAAACGGATTTGGGGTATGGGATTGACCAACTCGGACTCGATGCGGACGATCTGGAATTTATCGGCGGTAATCCAAGCGCGGCCTTTCAGCTTGATCGAATACACCTGGTTCCCCACCTTATAGTCGTGCATCCGGGCGGGACGATCGTCTCGCTGGCGGAAATGCACTAACCATGTGGGCTGTCCGCGCCATTCGCCAAGACCTTCACAGACCATTTCGTAGTTGTCGCGCAAGGATGGATGGAAAACCAGAGCGAGGGCGGCGAAGCCGCTGCTGGCGATGTGATCGGGGAAATCAGCCAGTCCCAAATGGGCCTGACGGTATTCATCGACCGCGACGAAGCCAGGCGTGCTTTCGGAGATGGACGCCACGTAATTAAACGTGCGCGTCTCGCGTGTGGTGGGATCACCCATCTCGTCGAGCTGCTCGTGCACGAGGTGCTCAATGGCGGCGATGCGTGAGATGTCACCGACGAGCTCCTGAACGCGTTGGCTGGCCATTTGGACGACATTTTCCAGCGGACAAGCAACGCCCGAGGCTACGGCGGGCTTGTGTTCATCAATTGACGGTGGTTGCCAAGGTTTTACCGAGAATGTCGGCTCCGCAGCGGCGATCATCGGATCGATGCCGGGCAGCGATGAGGAGGCGGAAACACTTGTCTGCGTGCTTTCGTTCGGGCGGTTCGGCGTCTCGACTTGAGCGATCAGCGTTTTTACCTGCTCCGCCGTCGGGCCCTTCGGTTGGGAGACCAGAAAGTCCTGCAATGCTTTCAGGCCATCTTGCCGTTGCCCCAGGTTTATCAAGGCCTGCCCCAATACCAACTGGGAAGCTGGAGAATTGCCTTTGGATTTAAAAATTGCGGTCTGCGCTTCGTCTCGAGCCGCCGCGTATTTTCGCTCCTTCAAGTAGGAGGCTGCCAACAGATCATGCGCTACCCAGTAATCAGAGTTGGCGACGATCGCCTTTTCCAGATTTGAGATCGCCCTGCCGTAATTTTCCTGTTGAATACTGATGCGACCAAGAAGTGTCAGTGCTTGCGCGTTATCCGGAGTCAAGTTCGTGGCGGTTGTCAGGAAATGCGTTGCCCCTTCGAGATCTTTCTTCTGGTAATAGGCGAATCCCAACAGGAAGTTCAAGTCGGCATTCTGCGGTGCAATCTTCTGGGCAGCATCAAGGTGCCTGGTCGCGTCGTTCCATTTGCCTGATTTGAGGGCAGAGATCGCATGTTTTGTTTCTTTGCGGGCTTTCGGGGGAAGCGCTGCATCGGCCACGTCGAGGTTCAGCGCTTGCGGGTCTTTTTGCAAAGTGACATCTACGGTGATAGGCACAGTGGCAGTCATCACCTGAAGTTCCTTATGTGCGCTGAGATAGCCCACCGCACTGACTTCGATATCGTAGTGGCCAAAAGGAACGTCACCAAAAGCAGCCTGAGAGTTCTCAGCTGTCGTCTGCCAACTTATGCTCTGAACGGTTTCGTTCGTGAGCTTTACCAATGATTGACGATCAAGCCGGTTCTTCGCGTTTTCGCCGAAAACATTGACGAAGAGCGGGGTTCCACCCGTGGTCTTGAACCCATTCATCGGGCTGGTTGAGTTGCCGGAGAAATTGTAGGGATCGTAACGGGATGGAGACTGGGCGAAGATAGCAGCCGTAGAAGCTAGTACGAATAACGCACAGAGGCACGCTGGACAATTTCTAGACATGTTCTAGGAAGCCCCACCAAGGAACATCCGCAGTGTCCCACTTGTTGGATTGGCGGTCAATGATGGAGATTTTCAGCCGTTTCGAGGGAAAAGGCCGCCGAGCGAGAGCCCGGCGGCCTTTGAACTCGAATTTCCTACTGTCCCTTGCCTGTGACCGGGAGGGATTGCGGACTTCCAGGGCTATTGTCAAACAGCTTGTAAGCCGCACTCTCAGTCGACGTCGTACTTGGAGTGAAGTAGACAGTAATCACGCACGTACTGCCCGGCTTCAGTGGATTGTTTATGTTGTTCCCGCAAGGCGGGTTGTCTGCATAGTTGTCGACGAAGTCGGCGCTATTCGTTCCGGCAAACTCAGCGCCGCTAAAGTACACGTTGCTTGGTCCTACGTTGGAGATCGTCACCTGGGAAGAGACCTGCTGCCCTTTCGTGACACTTCCAAAGTTAATCGATGGCGGCGTGAAGCGGATACCCGTTCCGTTGCCCGATAGCGCAACCGTCTGGGGGCTGGTTACGTCAGTATCGGCCACACTTAAGGTGCCGGAGGCGTACCCGACCTTTGTAGGTTTGAAGGCGACGTTAATGATGCACGTTCCCGAGTTCGCAATGACGAGGCTATTTGTGCAAGTTGTGCCGCTCGCAAGCGCGAATGGGCCTGTCAGAGTGAGTGCGGGATTCCCTAATGTTAAGGAGACTCCGCTGGAATTCGTGAGTGTGACTTTTGTAGGAGCACTCGCGGCGCCGACGGCGGTGGAGGCAAATTGAATTGTGGCAGGGTTCAGAGTCACCTTGCTGATTCCATTCCCAGTTAGTCCAGCCAGTTGCGGGGATGAGGGATCGCTGTCGACGATGACGACCGCGCCGCGCTTGGCTCCTGTGCTAAGCGGCGTAA
This sequence comes from Candidatus Sulfotelmatobacter sp., assembly GCA_030151135.1. The sequence continues at coordinate 5,219 of JASLEQ010000647.1, forward strand.
AGGTCACACTGATTGTGCAGCTCGCACCTCCAGCCAGCGTGCTGCCCGAAGCTGGGCAAGTGTTTGCTGAAATCGTAAAGTCCGTCGTCTCGGTCAGGCTGATGGTTCCCATGGTGACTGCGCTGGCGCCCGCATTGGTAAGAGTTACAGTCTGCGCGGCGCTGGTCGTTTTCACCAGCACATTGCCGAAATTCAAAGGAGATCCAGTGAGTTTCATCGCACTGCCCAATCCGGTGAGAAAAACTGTACTAACTGGATTGAACAAGCCATTGGAATTGATGGTGACATTCCCGGCAATGCTTCCTGAACTTGTAGGAGCGAAATACACGTACATCTTGCAGGTTTGCGCATTGGTCAGACTGGCGGGGCAATTATCAGCCTCGCTATAGCTCGCACTGGCCGAGATACTGCTGATCTGTGCACTTCCCAGAGCACTAACCGTGAGGACCTGCGGTGCACTCGTCGTCCCCACACTGGTGAGGCCATACGAAAGATTTCCGGTATTGGTGTTCACGGCGGGGAAGGCAGTAATCCCGCGCACGCGAAGGTTGTTGTAGTCGGAAATCAGGATGTTGCCCGAAGGATCCAATGCGACGCCCGCCGGTTCGTATAGTTCTGCAGAGGTGGCTGGGCCCCCGTCTCCTTGGAATCCCGCCAACCCGTTTCCCGCGACGGTCGTCATGATCCCGCTGGGGCTGACCCAGCGCACTCGCTCGGTGTAGTCGGAAATGAACAGGTTGTCGTTGATGTCAACGGTTAATCCCTGGGGATTCGCGAGACCTTCGGTGACGGCTGGACCATCTCCAGTGAACCCGCAGTAACCGTTCCCAGCGACGGTGGTGATGATCGAGGTAACGGCGTTGACCTCGCGTACACGGCAGTTTGCGTAGTCCGCTATAAACACGTTGCCAGCGGGGTCCACTGCAACCGCTTGAGGTTGCGAAAGAACGGCGTTCGTTGCGAGACCACCATCCCCAGAAAAGCCGGAGATGCCTCCGATGCCAGCGATTGTGGAGATGATTCCGGTCGATGTAACTTTCCGAACGACATTATTGCTGGTATCGGCGATATACAAATTGTTCTTGCTGTCGACGGCCAATCCATACGGGTAATACAGTTCTGCGCTGTTCGCGGAGCCGCCGTCTCCTGAGAAGCCGCAGCGAGGACTCGCTCCCACAACAAGGCCGGCTACGGTGGTGATGACACCCGCGGTATTCACTTTTCGCACAAGACAGTTGTTTGAATCGGCGATGTAAACATTTCCGGCGCTGTCTCTGGCGACGCCCAGGGGATTTGTTAGTTCGGCACTCGTAGCCAGCCCACCATCTCCCGTGTATCCATAGGTTCCATTTCCGGCGAAGAAGTTCACAAGGCTGGTAGTTTTCACGTCTTCGCGGATCATGTGGTTCTGGCTGTCGGCGACGAAGACGTTTCCAGAGGAGTCGTCCCATATCTGAAACGGATAATAGAGAATTACGCCAGTAGCGGGGGCCCCGGTGATC
>JASLEQ010000653.1 GCA_030151135.1 Candidatus Sulfotelmatobacter sp.
TTTTTGAGTACGTCGGATTCCCCGCGTTTCTGAAGCCGTATTCCGGCGGCGGATGGAAGCACGTATACAAGGTTCATTCCCCTGAAGAGTTCTTCCATCACTACAACCAGACCGGCGACCTTTGCATGACGCTGCAGCGTGGCGTGGAGTTCGAGGAGTACTACCGCTGCTACGTGGTAGGCCGGGAAAAGGTCCACATCATGAAGTACGATCCGAAGCTGCCGCATCATGAGCGATACGTGAAGGGGAATCCGCCGCCGTCGACTCCGGCCCTGAAAGAGCGCATTGAGAAAGACGCTCTCGCGTTGTGCGAAGTATTGGGATACGACTTGAACACTGTCGAGTTCGCCGTGGAAAAGGGAGTGCCCTATGCAATTGATTTTCTGAATCCCGCTCCTGATGCGGATGTAAATTCGGTTGGCCAAACAAATTTCGATTGGATCGTGACTGCCGTCGCCGAGATGGCGGTGAAGATGGCTCAAAGCGGCGAAAATGCAATCAAAGAGTTGCATTGGGCGCCGCTACTCGCGGGACACCAGCCTGCAAAGTCCGCGCCTCGAAAGAAAAAAGCCTGAGCGTGCCATGAAGTCGAAACCTGGCAGCGGGAGGATGGGCGGTAAGGCGCCAAAGACGCCGGATGAATATCTGGCACAAATTCCGGAGCCTGCCCAAAGCACCCTGCAACACATCCGTAAGGTGATTCAGTCCGTCGTTCCGAAAGGGACGACTGAGGTGATCAGCTACGGCATCCCCATGTTCAAGTTCAACGGGATGCTGGTCGGCTACGCCGCTTTCAAGAATCACTGCAGTCTCTTCCCCACAGGGTCCGGAGTGCTCGACCATTTCGAGAAGGAACTCAAAGGCTACCGCACCTCGAAGGGCACGATTCAATTTCCTCCCGACAAGCCTTTGCCGGATGCGCTGATCAAGAAAATCGTCAAGCCGCGAGTGGCGGAAAACAAGGAATGGGACTAGGAGAGTTCACCCTGAGGCTTGTCGTGGCATTGATATAATGTTTCCCGCCTAGTTCGGTGCCGGCGCAGGCTGCGGATAAACTTTCAACGTTGGATTTTCCTGGACGGGGTCAGCGGGCGAGGGCGCCCGCTCCACACAGCCACACACATATGTTGCCCACATTCACCATCGGAATCGAAGAAGAGTATCAAACGGTAGATCCCGTGACCCGCGACCTGCGCTCGCATATTCAGGTCGAACTGCTGGAGAAAGGCAAGCTGCGCCTGCAGGAGCGCGTAAAGGCCGAGATGCACCAGTCTGTCGTGGAGGTCGGGACGAACGTCTGCGGCAACATCAAAGAAGCCAAGGCAGAGGTCAAGGCGTTGCGCCGCGAGATCATTCGACTCGCGGGCGAAAATGGCCTGCGCCTGGCCTCGGTGGCAACTCATCCTTTTTCCGATTGGCGGACGCAAGAAATCCATCCCGACGAGCGCTACAAGAACATCGTGGAAGACATGCAACTGGTGGCCCGGGCGAATCTTATTTTCGGGCTGCATGTCCACATCGGGATTGAAGATCGCGAAACTGCGATCCACATGATGAATCATGCGCGGTACTTCTTGCCGCACATTCTGGCGCTCTCGACCAATTCACCGTTCTGGCTCGGGATGAATACCGGACTGAAATCCTATCGCTGCAAAGTGTTCGACAAGTTTCCGCGCACGAATATTCCCGACTATTTTCCGAGCTGGGGCGAGTACGAGAATTTCATCAAGATGCTGATCAAGACCAACTGCATCGATAACGCGAAGAAGATCTGGTGGGACATTCGCCCGCATCCGTTCTTCAACACGATCGAATTCCGCGTTTGTGATATTCCCATGCGCGCTGACGAGACAATCGCGCTGGCGGCGTTGATCCAGGCGACGGTAGCGAAACTTTATAAGCTCTATACAGCGAATCAGGGATTTCGTCTGTACCGCCGTGCCTTGATCATGGAAAACAAGTGGCGTGCCGCCCGCTACGGACTCGATGGGAAGTTGATTGATTTTGGCAAGCAGAAAGAAGTTCCGGCGCGCGATCTTGTCCGCGAATATCTTGAGTTCATCGACGATGTCGTCGACGAGCTCGGTTCGCGCGAAGAACTGGAGTACATCCACAAGATTTTGGACGGCGGAAGCGGCGCCGATCGCCAGCTGCGCGTATTCGAACAGACCGGGGACCTGAAGAAAGTAGTCGACTACATCATTGGAGAAACGGAAGCTGGATTGGCCGAAAGCGAAGAACCGGCGACCGTGACGAAAGCAGGGTAATGAGCACTTCCGTACGAGCCAATCACATCGATCTAAAACATCTTTCGTTTGATCCTGAGTTCAGCGCCGGGGCCCGCAATGCGGTCAGCGTGTGCCTGCGGATTCAGCCGAGCGAGAAAGTGTGTGTGATCACGGATGAAGCCACTTTGGAGATCGCGGCTGCCATGGTCGCCGAACTTGAGAACCTCGGAGCACCCTATCACGCCTGGGTTTTGGAAGAACTGGCTGCTCGGCCTCTGACCGATTTGCCGCGCGAGATTCTCGCGGATCTGGAGACCAGCCAGGTTTCGATCTTTGCCGTGCAGGTGCAAACGCACGAGTTGCGCTCCCGCATTCAAATGACGGATGTTGTGAACCGGAAGAAAATCCGTCACGCGCACATGGTCAACATCAACCGGCAGATCATGCTCGAAGGCATGCGGGCCGATTTCCAGCGCGTGGACCGACTCAGCCAGAAAGTAGTGGAGATGGTACGGAAGGCTTCGCGAATCCGCGCCACGACCGCCGCTGGGACGGATCTGACGGCTGATCTAAATCCCAATTACAAGTGGCTCAAGACGAGCGGCATTATTTCGCCGGAGAAATGGGGCAATCTACCGGGCGGCGAAATCTTCACCACTCCCGGAGAAGTGAACGGCACATTCGTTATTGACGGCGTGGTCGGCGATTATCTTTGCGCCAAGTTTGGAAACCTGAAAGAGAATCCGCTGACGATCCGCATGAAAGGCAATCGGCTGACTGAGGCGCACTCGGAGAACCACGAACTGGAAAGCGACTTCTGGAAGTACACGCACACCGACGAGAACAGCGATCGAGTGGGCGAGTTCGCAATCGGCACGAACATCGATCTGAAAGATGTCATCGGAGAGATCCTGCAAGACGAAAAATATCCTGGAATCCACATTGCCTTCGGGAACCCGTACGGAGCGCACACGGGCGCGGAGTGGGATTCGACGACCCATATCGATGTGGTTGGCCGCAAGTTCAACATCTGGGTGGACGATCAGCAGATCATGCAAGAGGGTAAGTTCCTGGTGGAAGCGTAGGTTGCAGTGACTTCAGATAACAACGAACTAATCAGGAAAGCCTACGCGGCGTTCAATGCGCGCGATATAGGCGGGGCGCTCGCGACGATGGCGCGAGACGTCACTTGGCCAAACGGCATGGAAGGTGGCACCGTCCATGGTCACGAGGGAGTCCGGGAATATTGGACGCGGCAATGGGGCATGATTAATCCGCACGTGGAACCGAAGACCATCGAGACCGACCCTACCGGCCGCGTCGTCGTAGGAGTGCATCAGGTCGTGCGTGAGTTGTCCGGCAATGTCCTGTTGGATCGCATGGTTGAACATGTCTACACGATCAAAGACGGCCTGATCCAGAGTATGGACATCCGCGAATGAAGAGGATTTCGTAGTTGGCTTGAAGAGTTGGCTAACTTCGTAATTGAGTCATCTACCTCAAGACAAAAACCTCAACGCGATTACGAAATTACCCAATCACTCAATTCCTAATGATTCCCTCGCTTCGCAAGCAATTCAACGAGAATTTCACTCCCGAGAAGTATCAGGAATTCCTTCGCCGGATCGATGAAATTTCCGGAACGCACGTGCAGTTCCGTCTTTCGGAGACTCCGTGTTTCTTTCCAAAGGATTTGATCGACCGGATGTCTCGAGCGGGCGAGGACCTGATTCGCCAACTGGTGGAGAGCCCGATGTATCGCGCGAAGTCGAATGAGGCTGTGCCGGCAGCTTATCTCGTGCCGAATGAAGCGCCGCATCCCATGTTTGTCCAGGTTGACTTCGGGCTTGTGCGCGACCGGGACGGCCAGATCGAACCCAAACTAGTCGAGTTGCAGGCGTTCCCTTCTCTGTACGGATATCAGCCATTTCTCGCTAAGACTTATATCGACGTTTATGGGCTCAACAGTCTTGCTTCCGGACCGTTGAGTTACTTCCTCAACGGACTCGACGACCAGAGCTATGGCGCGCTACTGGGAGATGCCATCGTTGGGTCACGCGATCCCGAGAACGTAATCCTCATGGAGATTCACCCGCAGGAGCAGAAAACGCTTCCGGATTTTCTCCTGACGGAAAAAATGCTGGGCGTGCGCGCGGTCGATATCGTTGACATTAAGAAGAATGGATCGCGCCTTTTCTACGAGCGCGACGGGAAGCGGATTCCCGTCAAGCGGATTTATAACCGTGCCATCGTTGATGAACTGGAACGCAAGAACGTGAAGCTGGCCTTCGATTGGCGCGACGATCTCGACGTCGAATGGGCTGGACATCCGAACTGGTACTTCCGCATCAGCAAGTTTTCAATTCCCTATCTCAAGCATGAAACTGTGCCCAAGACGTGGTTTCTGGATCAAGTGTCAGAAATTCCAGCCGATCTCGAAAACTACGCGCTGAAGCCGCTGTATTCGTTTGCTGGCCTGGGCGTGGTGATCGCTCCGACAAAAGAAGACATTGCGGCGATCCCGGCCGACAAACGGCCTTACTACATCTTGCAAGAGCGGATGAACTTCGAACCTGTCATCGATACGCCATTCGGAGCGACCAAGGCGGAGATCCGCGTGATGTACATCTGGCTCGATGAATTGAAACCGGTGCTGACGATCATCCGAACGGGACGAGGACTGCAGATGGGCGTCGACTACAACAAGAATCTGGAGTGGGTGGGCGCTTCCGCGGGCTTGTACCCAGAAACCCGCTAACTTCTTTGCAGCGTCTCTTCCGCAGGCACCTTCTCAAGCCGGTGGCTCAGCAACATTCCTCCCGCAAGCAGACAAACAGCCAAGCCAGCGAATAGTGCAAGCCATCCCCAGTGCTGCAAAGGATGGCGAAGGATCCGTAGAAGCGTGCGCCCGTAATGGGCAGCCACATAGGCGACTCCGAAATATCGCACGGCGCGACAGATCGAAACGATTGCGAGAAACCTCCCCATCGGATAATCACCCGCCCCGGCCGCGGCAAAGAACATGCTCGTAGGCGTTGGCAGGGGCACCATGGTGGATGCGATCAGCGTGCCGGTGCCCCATTTGCGGAATAGCTTCATGAACCTCGCAAGTCTGCCCTTCTTGAACTTTTTGTCGAGATAGGCAGAGCCCGCGCCGCGGGCAAGCCGGAACGTGAGATACGCACCGATGATGGAGCCCGCAGTGGCCGACGCGGCGTATTCGTACCATAGCAACCGCTGTCGGGCCGCAAGGATCGCAGTCAAAATGTCGGGGCCGCCGAATGTGGGGATCGGAGAGCTATCGAGAATGGCCAGGAAAAACAAGCCGGCCGCTCCCAGATGCCGCAACGTAGTGAACAGCGTGGGATGGCTCGGAGTTCTCGGCTTCGGCCTCGGCGCCAGCAGAAACGACATTTCTGCACTATACCAACTGCGTGTCCGGTTCCAGAGAGTCTATAACCGTGATGGCAGCGTCTTTACGATACGGGTTTCCAGTTCTTTTCCGTTGGGACGGCGGACAAACATGCGGTTCCCGGCAATTCGTATCCGAATGAATTCCCCGTGCTGGAACTCGCCTGGCATATAAGCGTCAGAGGTTTCCGCGTGGTACTCGCCAATGTAGTTCACACCTTGAATGCGGACTAATATCGCCCTTCTTCGGGCCGGCTTCTCCAATTCCCTACGGATTTCCTTCTCCGCCTGAGACCAGTTTTCCAGATCACGGCCCGGAATCCTTCCACTCCGGATATAGATTTCTTCGGCCCGGCTGCGAATCGACTCGCGCAGATCATCCGTTTCATTTGCGTGGAAGAACGGCTTCTCAAGATCATTTTTCATGAATATTCTCTCGGCCATCGCATTTCAGCAACCGCGAAACGTGTAAGCATCCCATCCCAAACCACAGGGACCAGTGTGGCATCTGACTATAAGAGTGGGATCGGACGTTATGGCAAAAACTTGAGCCAGGGTGCACCGGCCACAGGTTTCTGGCAGGACGTTTTCGAATCCTAAACTTCGCTCCATGAAGCAGTTGACCGGAATCGACGGGCAGCCTAACATTAGCCGCGACTACGGCGGGCAGCATCGCGCATCTATGATCGGCCAGCAGGTCTCCCATTACCGCATTCTCGGCAAGCTGGGAGGCGGGGGTATGGGCGTGGTCTATGAGGCCGAGGACCTGAAACTCGGCCGGCACGTCGCTCTTAAATTCATTCCGGAAAACCTGACTGGCGATCCCAAGTCGCTGGAGCGCTTTACCCGCGAGGCGCGGGTCGCTTCCCTGTTGAACCACCCCAACATCTGCACGATCCACGGGATCGAGGAAAATAACGGGCACCCTTTCATCGTGATGGAGAAGCTGGAAGGTGAGAGCCTGAAGCAACGCATCGGCGGCCATGCCATGGAGACCGACAAAGTGCTGGACGTCGGGGTTCAAGTGGCGGACGCGCTGATCGCGTCTCACGCCAAGAACCTGGTCCATCGCGACATCAAGCCTGCGAACATTTTCATCACGCCCACGGGGCAGGTGAAAGTGCTGGATTTCGGCCTGGCCAAGCTCGTTCACAATCTCGGAACCGAAGACGACGGCGGTGCCGATAATTCTCTGACCGCACTCGGGGTGATTCCAGGAACTGCCGTCTACATGTCTCCGGAGCAAGCCCGCAGCGACACCGTCGATGCTCGAAGCGACGTTTTCTCTTTCGGCGTAGTGCTGTACGAGATGGCCACGGGCAAAAAGCCTTTCACCGGGGCAAACTCGCTGGTCACGCTCGACGCCGTGCTGCATTCGAAACCGGTTCCGCCGCGCGAGCTCAATCCGAAAATCCCCATCGAACTCGAAGGCATCATCGGCAAGGCGTTGGAAAAGGACCGCAACCATCGCTACCAGAGCGCGACTGAGATCAAGTCGGATCTTGCGCTGCTGAAACGCGAAACAGAAAGCGGGCAAATCAAGAGCGGAAGCCACACGGCCAAGCTCATCGCCGGAACAAGAACCTTCGGACACAGCAACCGTCTGCAGACCTATCTGCTATTGGGAACCGCTGCACTACTGGTGACCGTACTCGCCGCCGTTGGAGCATGGTGGTGGAAGCATCGTGAAATCGCGAATGCCGAGCAGCGGAACGCGATTGCCGTACTGCCGCTCCAAAATCTGAATGGCGATTACAACGTCGACTACCTGCGATTCGCTTTGGCCGATGAGATCACCAGTGTGCTGACGTACTCACGTACGCTCGAGGTACGTCCGTCGTCGGTGACGCGCAAATATACCGAAATTGACCTTGAACCGAAGAAGGTCGGCCAGGCACTCCGCGTGGGCAGGCTGCTGACAGGATCGTTTCGCAAGCAGGGAGATCAACTGCTGGTGACTCTTGAAGCCATTGATGTCCCCACCGACCGCCTTTTGTGGCAGACGACGGTCACGGAAAAGGCGGATAACCTGATCGGCTTGCAGGAGCAGCTGACCAGCCAGGTGCAACACGGATTGATGCCCATGCTGGGCGGAGCCGCGGGGTCAGTGGACGCCAGCGCTTCGCGTCCGAAGAACCAGCAGGCTTATGACTTCTACCTGCGCAGCATTGCGGTGCCGCATGATCCCGGCCCGAATAAAGAAGCCATCAAGATGCTCGAGTGGGCAGTGGGAATCGATCCCACATACGCTCCAGCCTGGGAGGCGCTGGGCCAGCGCTACTACTTCGACTCAACCTGGGGCGGCGGCGGGGAAGACATGTTCCAGCGCTCCAATGTGGCCTACGAACGGGCGGTCACCCTTGATCCCAACCGCGTCATGGCCGCCAGCAACCTGATTACGAATCGCGTGGAGCGCGGAGAACTCGGTCGCGCTTACGATGCCGCCACGGACCTGGTGAAGCGCCGGCCGCAGAGCGCCGACGCGCATTTTGCCCTGGCCTATGTCTTGCGATATGCCGGATTCCTCGAAGAATCTACCCAGCAATGCAATGCTGCACGGCAATTGGATCCCGGCAACTTTGCCTTTCGTTCCTGCGCCTGGTCTTTTCTGGAAATGGGCAAAACCGATTCCGCCACGGATTTCGCGCATCTCGACGCCGGATCGGAATGGGAGCGGTGGATCGCTCCATATATCTACCTTGCGGAGGGGAACGTGGCGGAAGCGCATGAAGCGGCGAAAAACATGGGCAAAGCCACTTCTTACCATCGGGAGTTAATGGAAGCCTGTACCGCTCCGCAACATCCGTCGGACTTCGCGAAGATCGTGCACGACACAGAATCATCCGTGATGATGGAGCCCGATCCGGAAGCGTGGTATCACATTGGAGCCTTAATGGCCGCATGCGGGCAGAAAGAACCTGCCATGAGGCTCTTAAAGGCGGCGGTGCAGCAGAACTATTGCAGCTATTCTGCTCTGCTGGATGATCCTTTATTGAAGGATCTGCGCAAAGAGACCTCGTTCAATGAAGTCTTGACGTCCGCCAGCAATTGTCAGGCTACGCTCAAGGAGAATCGGTAGTATTTGTAACGCGGTAACCTACATTCCTGCATGAGTCGCCTTACTCGACGCGCACTGTTGAAGTCTTCGGTCGCCAGTATCGCGGCGGCGCACGCCTTGCCGGCCGTCGCTTCCGCCGCAATGGCACGCAAAGACCGGATCCATCAATCCGTGTGTCAATGGTGCTATTCGAAGATACCCGTTGAAGAATTGGCGGAAAACGCCGCGAAGATCGGGTTGAAGGGAATCGATTTGCTGAAGCCGGATGAGTACCAGATTCCGCGCCGTTATGGCTTGATCTGCACCATGGGGTACGCGGGAGGAGGAGACATCGGCAATGCGCTCAACCGAGTGGAGAATCATGCGGCCATCGAGCAGGCTTTTCGCACGAATGTCCCGCTCGCTTCAAGGGCGGGCGTGCCGAATGTCATCACATTCTCCGGAAATCGCGCCGGCATGTCCGACGAAGAGGGCGCACGCAACACAATAGCGGGCCTGAATCGGTTGAAGAAGATTGCTGAGGACAATAACGTCACCGTTTGCCTGGAACTGCTTAACAGTAAGCACGACCATCATGATTACATGTGCGATCACACGGCCTGGGGCGTGCGCGTCGTGCAGGAAGTGAACTCGCCCCATGTGAAACTTCTCTACGACATCTACCACATGCAGATCATGGAGGGGGACCTGATCGACACGATCCGCAAGAATATCCAATGGATCGGCCACTTCCACACGGGTGGCGTACCCGGCCGCCACGAGCTGGATGGAACGCAAGAAGTGCAGTGGGACGGTGTGATGCGGGCGATCGCGGACACTGGTTTTCGCGGATATGTCGCCCATGAGTTCATTCCGACCGGTGATCCGATGGCTTCGTTGCGCAATGCGGTGGAACTCTGTGACGTATAGATTTCAGGCTTTCTGTGAGATCGGGCGCTAACGCATGGGCTCCGTAAAAGTCCAAAGGTAGTGAAAGAATTTGCGTCAAAGTGGGCTGAGGCCCCATCCTTGTAGCGTGACATATCCCGAACCCGCCAACACGCCGTGGCGCGCTCGCCGCGGCTACTTCAAATGCATTCAGCTGGCTCACTTCTTGAACGTGAGCTTGGTCTGTCTGGCGGTGCTATGCGCAATTTCAGCGCCCGCACAAGCACCAACTGCTGCTACGAGTTCGTCACCAGCGAAAACGACTTCTTTCTTGCAGCCCGATGCTGATCCACCAGGACTGCTCTATCAAGGAGTTCCGGCGACCATCCCTCAGGATGAGGGCGTTGTGGGACTACGATTCGAATTGCTTCGTCTGAGCACGACCGCACGGCTAATGCAGGTGGTAGCGCATCCGGATGACGAAGATGGAGGCTTGCTGACTCTCGAGGCTCGGGGTCATGGCGTAAGCACGTTGTTGATGACGTTGAACCGCGGGGAAGGCGGTCAGAATAAAATCGGCAGCAATTTGTCAGACGTCCTGGGCGTCGTCCGTACCGAGGAACTTCTCGCATCAGATCAGCATTATGGAGTGCAGGATCGTTTTTCGCGCGTCGCTGACTTTGGGTTCTCGAAGACTGCCGATGAAACGTTCAAGAAATGGGGTGGACACGACATTGCGCTGGCCGACATGGTGCGCGTGATTCGTACCTTCCGCCCGGATGTGCTGGTCGCCCGGTTTTCCGGAACCGATCGCGACGGCCATGGAAATCATCAGGCGTCGGGAATACTCACGAAAGAGGCATTTCGGGCCGCAGCCGATCCCAAGCGTTTTCCGGAGCAGATTGCGCAAGGGCTGGAGCCTTGGCAGCCTCGAGAGCTCTACATGGGAAATGTTTGCCCGTGGGGATCGATGACCTGTCCCGACAAGGATTGGACCGTGAAGTTCAATACGGGTGCGCGCGATCCGAACCTCGGCATGTCCTACATCCAGTTCGCCATGGAAGGTCTGCGGCACCAGATGTCTCAAGGTGCGGCGAACTGGACGGTAGACCCGGGAGACAGGTTCACGTTTTACAAACTGGTCGACTCGGTCGAATCTCCGAAGCTCGACAAGAATGGTCACGAGAACAGTTTCTTCGATGGCATCGACACCACTTGGCCCGGGCTCGCATCGAGATTTGATGACACCCCGTTGCGGCCGGAGTTGATGCAAATTGCACAACTGATTGCCGAGGCCTCCGGCGCGGCGAAGGGCAATGATCCGTCAGCGGCATCGATGCCGCTGATAAAGGTAGTTGCTGCGCTGAAGCGGGTCAACGACGACATCCAGAAGAGCAGCCTCAGCCCGGAAAACAAAGTTGATCTCTTGACGCGCATCGCCGAAAAACAACAGCAAGCCGAGACCGCATTGAACCTTGCCCTGGGAGTATCTCTTACTGCCCATGCTTCGTCGGATGCGCGGAGCACCGTATTACCGAAAGAAGCCGATGCG
>JASLEQ010000678.1 GCA_030151135.1 Candidatus Sulfotelmatobacter sp.
CTTTCCGAGAAGAGGGGGTACACCTGCACTCCGATTCAACCACCGGATACGTCTACGACGATTGGGGTGAGGTCCTCAACGCCGCTACGGGAGTTCCCCAGGGAAACTACAAGTGGAGCCGGCCCAACGGCGTCATTTCTCCAGGCCCACTCTCCGTCGTCGACCCGAATCTCAAACTGTTCTATACGCTCATGGAGGTCTACACCCCTGGCGGATATGCCTTCCAGGTCCAGCAATTCGACCAGACTCAGTTCCAGTTGCTCAGGACCATCGTCATTCCGAACATCATCGGCATACCGACAAACTTCATCCGCTGGGGACAGTCCGGCCTCGCCATTGTTACCAGCACAAACGCGAGCAGTCAGCAGGGTCAGCTATACATTCTTGACGGAGGCTTCGTGAATCCGTCCGGCACGACAGATACGACGGTGGGCAATCCTCTGACTCCGGTTCCCACTCTCACCGCAATCAATCCGATCACGGCAACCACAGGCAGCAGCGCCATTACACTGACCGTCGCCGGCCGGGACTTTACAGGACCGCCCACCGTCTTCTGGAATGGAAACCCACTCGTAACGACAATGATCAGCGGCGGCCAGGTTTCTGCCCAAATTCCGGCTTCGGATCTCGCCTCCATCAATCAGGCCTCCATCACCGTGTCGAATCAAACAAACCCATCCCAAGGTTCTAACGCTCTGCCGTTTTCGGTGAACCCGGCGCCCGCCTCTGGCAATCAGATTTCGGTCTACAGCACCGGAGGAGACGATTTGGTCTGGGATGCAAATACCTCCAAAATCTACGTCAGCATGCCCGGCACACAAGGCGAATGGGGCGACACGATCGCGATTGTGGATCCGGTTGCGAATACGGTTACCAATACTCCATTCTTGGGAAGCGACCCCGACCGGCTCTCGCTGTCGAGCGACGGGCAGTACCTTTACGTAGGCCTCAATGGCGAGAACGCCATCCAGCGGCTTGCGTTACCCGACTTCACCGTAAACACCGCATGGAACCTCGGTATCAATTCTTCCGACGGCCCATATTTCGCGCTGGATCTGCAGGCCGCACCTGGGTCTCCGCAGACCACGGCCGTGATATTGGCGAACTTCGACCTTGGACCATCTTCAGCCGCCATTGCCATCTACGACGGTTCCACTCCCCGATCCAACGAACTGCAAAGCGGCTTCTATTCCTTCGAGTCTTTGCAATGGGGCAGTTCCAGCAGCTCGATTTATGCCGTCGACCAATCAGTCCCGCAGAGTTTCCTCGCCCTCGGTGTGAGCGCGTCAGGGGTTGTGCTCGACCAGCACTATTACAGTCTCTTTAGCACCTACTCAGACAGCATTCATTACGATCCGGGTACGGGCATGGTTTACACCGATCAGGGGCAGGTCGTCGATCCTTCGAACGGTACGGTGGTGGGAAGTTTCGGTGCATCCGGAATCGCGGTCCCAGATTCGTCGCTGAACACTGTATTCATCGTTGGCCAAACGGCGGCTCAGGTCGGCACCACGAGCTACACGATCGAGTCCTTCAATCAAACCACCTTCGCCTCGATCGGCTCCATCGTCATTGACAATGTCATTGGCATTCCAACTGCGTTCATCCGGTGGGGTACCAACGGCCTCGCATTCACGACTCAAGGATCGTATCCAATATCCTTTTCAGGCAACGGCCCAGGACAACTCTATGTCGTCAGCGGAAACTTCGTCCAAGCTGCGGAGTCGAAAGTTACTTCGGGCGCCACAAAGTCGATGCCACCTGTCCGCAAAACCTGGGGTATAAAAACGATCGTCGACAGCCTGGGTCACCGTCTCTCGTAGTTCATCGTGATCGCTTAATGCAGTAGCCTGGGGACGGAGCTTCACAAGTTGACGAGCGCCACTAGCCTGTCTCGGTTCTCCACAGCAAGATTGCCATAAGTCTTGCCTGTGACGTTTGCCCTTGCGCACAGTCGACCATGAAGCGCATGATTGAGGTGCGGCAAACGCTCTCTGGTGCTGGCGGTGAGTGACGACTAAGCCCTTGCAGCTCAAGATTTTACCCGCAAGTGATTGAGTACCATAGATTTTTCGCCGGTTTTCCGCTAAACCGATGATTCTAAAGATTGGCAGGGGGAGGGGATACCATCCGAAAGCCACCATTCCCAAAATGGAACTGCGCTCCAGCCCTCGCGATCGCAATTGAAAAGAGTTTTTTCGACGCGGAAGCCCAATTCCAATATCCAACTCTGCGTTGACCCCTTCTCCTCATCGTGACTAGAATCGCTTCTCGTCCCTCCGTCGGAGTTCTTATGAAATCTCACGTCCTGAAGCGCATCGCCTGCGCGCTATTCCTCTGCGTTGCCGCATTCGCCATCGCTGATGACGACCACGACAAAGATCATCACCACCACGAAGACCTCACCGAAGCACAACTTGGAACCGTGCATTTCCCGGTTTCGTGCATCAGCTCCGTGCAGAAGCCGTTCGCGCGCGGCGTAGCGTTACTGCATTCCTTCTGGTACGAAGAGGCAGAAAAGGAATTCCTAGACATCGCAAAGGACGATCCCCACTGCGCGATGGCTCATTGGGGAATCGCGATGAGCCTCTGGCATCAGCTCTGGGACCATCCAGACGAAAAGGTCCTCGCCCGCGGGCGCACCGAGGTTAAGATCGGACAGAAACTTGCCCGGCACGCAACCCAGCGCGAGCAGGCTTATCTCGCAGCCGCGTCTGCGTTTTACACTCCGAAGAACCTGAAGCATGCCGATCGCGCGAAAGCTTATTCCGACGCGATGAAGAAGGTCTATGAATCGAATCCGGATGATCATGAAGCCGCAACCTTCTACGGACTCTCCCTCATCGCTTCCGAACCGGCCAACGACAAAGACTTCGCCGCGCGCAAGCAAGCCGCAGCGATCCTGGAGAAGGTCTTCGCGACTGAGCCCGATCATCCCGGAGTTGCGCACTACCTGATCCACGCTTACGACAGGCCAGAACTCGCGCAACTCGGCATTCCCGCGGCTCGCCGCTATGCCAAGATCGCGCCCGCCGCACCGCACGCGCTCCACATGCCATCTCACATCTTCGCGCGAGTAGGACTCTGGCAAGGTGACATCAACTCGAATATCGCCTCGATCGAAGCCACACGCAAAACTGCCGCCATGGGAATGGGCGGCGAAGATCATCAATTCCACGCCATGGACTTCCTCATCTACGCCTATCTGCAAAGCGGACGCGAGGCGGATGCACAGAAAGCGATTGCCGAATTAAAATCCATGCCGCCAACACGCAATACGTACGGCATGGATTTCGATATGCGCCTCTCCTCGCAAGTCCGTTCTGAAGCGAGCTACGTGATGGAACTGCACGACTGGAAGGAAGCGGCATCACTCGCTCCGCTGACAGGCGTAGACCCCGATTACAATGCCGAAATTTATCTCGCACGCGCACTCGGAGCGGCGCGAAGCGGGCAGAACGACGAGGCACGCAAAGACATCGAGGAAGTGAAGAGCATCGCGAAGGCGGCTCGCGGTAAAAAGCATGATGGCGAGGCCGACTTCCTCGATCGTCAGATCAACGAACCGCAAGCCTGGATCGCTCACACCGAAGGCAAAGACGAAGACGCCATCAAGATGCTCCGCGCCATCGCCGATACGGAAAAGGACGGATTCAGCGCCACGGGATTTATTCCTGCCCAGGAATTACTTGGAGATCTTCTGCTCGAAGCCAGGCGCCCGCAGGAGGCCCTGATCGAGTATCAAGCCGACCTGAAGTTGAATCCCGATCGCTTCGATTCACTCTACGGAGCAGCGCAGGCAGCCGGACAAGCCGGCAGTCAAAAAGAGGCGAGTGACTACTACGCTCAACTACTCAAGTCCTGCGAAGGTGGAAGTTCCACCAGAGCGGAACTGACGCGAGCCAAGGAATTGCTGGCGCAGAAATAATAGCTTTATAAGCCTGTCATCCCGGCGCAGTGTTCGGTCGCGGACAGCGGATCAGCGTAGTCGACGGATCCCCATCCGTGAGCCACGCTTCTGATCAAAGACGTGTCTAGGGAAACATCGTCATCTTAATGACGAGTGCCCCAACAATCGCCGCGCTCCCCAGCAGCGCATTCCACTCCCGATGCTTC
>JASLEQ010000441.1 GCA_030151135.1 Candidatus Sulfotelmatobacter sp.
CGATAGGAAGCCAGATCCCGAACAGTTCCAGGAAGAACACGAGCGGCAGATTGCCCAGAAAGGTCACCTGCCGGGCATAAGCAGCCGGCCCATTCTGGCCAATGGCGGTCGAGTTCGATACCAGGATGTGCTCGAACAAAAATGCGCCGACGGGGATGATGCCGGTAAGCGAATGCAGTCTGCGCAGGACGAATGAAATTCCCTGGCCGGCCCGCAAGGGAGCGACGCCATGCGCTAACGCGGGAGCAGAAGAACTGGCTGACGCCACAGAAGCTCCTTAAAAGTTCGACAATGACAAAAGAACTTTTCATTATCGTGCCCGCGAAGAAGTGAAGTCAAGGAATGGAGTGACTCAGCACGCGCCGGTCCTTGATTAGTCGTTAACCAGCCCGGACGAAGCACGATGGAGTAACCCAGTGCGGGCACCCCGGCGAAACATTTGCCGCCCAGTTACAGATCCTCAAGAGATTTTCTTAGCTCTTTGAACGATTCGACCACCATATCGGCGCCTGCGCTGCTCAGTGATCGGCGATCGAAGGTTGTCGTGAGGGCGACGGAAAAGCAGCCGGCAGCCTTCGCCCCTTGCAATCCATTCATTGAGTCTTCGATGACCCAACAATCTTCCGGGCTTAATTCCAGATCTCGCATGGCGATCTGGAAGACTTCCGGATCCGGCTTGGGACGATGTTTTCGTCCGGCATCCACGATCGTCTCGAACGGATTGCCAATTCCCAGCAGTTTCAAAAGGACCTCGCGATTCCTGGCAGTTGCCGAAGTAGCGAGCGCGATGCGGTAACGTGTTTTAGCCCAAAGCACAAATTCCGCCGCGCCCGGAACCGGCTTGATCTCGTGTTCCATTTTTTCGAAAATCTGGTGTTTGCGATGCAGCCAGTCACCAATCTCGTCCACGCTCAGCCCTCGCTGGCTGAGGACTTCCGGAATCATGGTCGCATCCGGACGTCCCTTGTAGCTGTCATATACAGACTCGGGCAGCGTGAATCCGACTTCTCCAAACATGATCTCCTTGGCTCGCTTGTGCAGCGGTTCGGAGTCGATGAGAACACCGTCCATGTCGAAGATCAAAGCTTTTGGGTTTTTCATGGGGCTTGCTGTCACGGAATGAGTTTAGACGTATTTTTCGGGAAATTGCTTGGCAATCCATTCCAGAAACTGGCGAAAGGCTGCCCCGCGATGGCTGTATTTTGATTTTTCCTCGGCCGACAGTTCGGCAAAAGTTTTCTGAATTTGCGGAAAATAAAAGAGTGGATCGTAGCCGAAGCCGTTCGTGCCGCGTTCCGCCTCGAGAATTCGTCCCTCGGCCGTCCCCCGAAACGTGGCCAGCGAGCTGCCGTCACGAGCTGCAACCAGCACGCATACGAATCGCCCAGTTCGCTTATCCGGCGGAACGCCCTTGAGCTCGCGCAGCACTCTCGCATTATTTAAGTCATCGTCCGTGTTGGCGTCGGCGAGGTGCGGCTCATCGGCCGCATAACGCGCCGAGTGCACTCCGGGTGCGCCGTCTAGTGCGTCGATCTCGATCCCGGAATCGTCGGCCAGCACCATCTCGCCCGGGACATACCTGCTATATTGTTCGGCCTTTTTACGGGCGTTCTCTTCGAACGTGTGTCCATCTTCAACAACCAGCGGAAGGGAAGAAAAATTGGGGATACCGGCGATCTCGATACCGTGCACAGCAGCAGCCCCAGCAAAATCGCGCAGCTTGCCGGCATTCGAAGTTGCGATAAGGATCTTTTTCGACATAACTCCGCTGCGCCTGCACGGCTTTCGCTAGCGGCCGGGCTTTATCCCCCGATAGTCGCTCGGCTGCGCGCCGCACTCGGACTGCGTAATCTCCTGATCCACCACAGAAAAATCGCGGCTGACATCAACCCTGAAATCAAGCAGCCAAGTGTCCGGTCCCAGGTCCGCACCAGCCGAACCTCAATTCGGTTCATGCCCGCTTGAATGGGTAGCAACATCTGTCCTGTCGACGCGCGTGCTCCTACTTCCACCTCCTGCCCGTTCACCGTCGCTTTCCATGCGGGATAGGCGAAAAGTTTCAGCGCCACTCGATCAGCCGCCGAACTCTGCACCGTGAATTCTTTCTTTTCGGCGCCCCATTGCTGCACGCGAATATCGGCCCGCGCCGGCCCCTCCACGGTGACTTTGCGGGCGCCTTTGTCGATCGCTCCCGGATCGGCGCCCAGGGGAGTGTATTCATCGGTTCCTTCGTATCCCGCTTCGATGTACATGTTGTCCTGCATCTCGCGAAGGTCGGCGGTTGCATCCCACCAGGGCGCCTGTACCCGATGCCAGGCAAACACGATCAACATCACCGAAACAACGCATACAATGCCACGCAGCCACCAGCTCTTCAGTCCGGCCGTGACCAGCAACACGAAAATCATGCTCAAGCATAGGAGCCATCGCCACGGGAACTGCATGAACTGGAGTTTCGGCAAAACGTTCCACAGAACCAGGGACGCGGGGAACATCACAAATGCACAGGCAATTCCCCAGGCGCACAGCGCGGCCCACAAATTCCGTCGCTCCTGTCGCCACCCCTTGGCCGCGATCAGCCCGAGAGCGGTGATCGCTATCTCCAATACGGCGACCCATGAAATGATGCGATTGAAAGCGTCGTGATCCGCGTCGGTTGTGTGAATGAAAAGGAAGTTGTCCGCAGGACGCGATCCCGCGGAGACCGCGTTCGCGATCTCGATCCAGCGCTGTTCATAGATCGCGGGCAGCAGATAGAAAGCCGCGACGCATGCGCCCAGGAGAATCCCGCCGGCGGCGATGAAAAAGATCGCTGGAGATTTCCTGCGCCAGGCCAGGACCACGGCCAGCAGTGCCAGCGAATAATGAATCATTACGGCTGCGGGTGCGTTCGTCAGCCAAGCCGCTGCCAGCAGAAATCCAAGCGGCACAATGACCCGGCGCTCTCCCTCTGCCGCCCGCAACACCAGCAACAACAGCACAGGAACCAGGCAACTGGCCAGCAATTCGGCAAAGGCGCTGCGCCAATAAACGATGACGAGATGGTAGGGATTCACCGCGTAAAAAACGGCGGCAAATGCCGCGTCCCGGCGAGAGAACCAGCGCCGCGCCAGCAGAAACATCGACGATCCCGCCAGCACCAGCGCGATCCATATATAGATCGGTGAAGCGATCGTCCACGGGAAAATCGCGCTGATCACTCCGCCCAACGTCCACGATGCAGGTGGATAGAAAATAAATCGCGGCTCGCCATAACCGAAATGCGCGAGCGCCGCCCATCGAGGAAATAAAATCCCGTGTCTCCACTGGCCCAGCACTTCAAGCCAGGAGTACAGATGAAACTCGACGTCGTGTCCAGAGGGAGTACCGAAGAAGAAGAAAGGAATCTCTGTGGCGAATGCGGCGGCCCCAATCGCCAGCAGCGGCATCCATAGCAGGCGCGGTTTTCGGTCGGACGCTGCGCCGCGACTTGCCGTCGTACTCAAGTTCTCCAGAACCTTCCTCGCACGATCCGGATTTCAACAAAGTCAAAAGATCAGACCGTCTCAATTTAACTCAGATTTAATATGACTGACATCTTTACGCAATGCGCCCGCGATACCGTAATCGCAATTGGGGTGGAACAGACCACGAGGAATTGAGGGACTCGCGTCAGAGACGGGACTCGGGTTCTTCAATTCCTCGATAAAAACCCGAAGCCTCTCGCTCCGCTCGCGTTGTCCTGCCCGACCAGCTTCCCGATTTCCTGCCCAGAAACGCCGCTCAGACCTGCCACGGGAGGCTTTTCATTTCGCCGGATAGCGATTAATTTGCAGGCCCTGCAAACAGCAACAGGTTGCCATCCGGATCTTTGACAATAAAGTTCCTCGCGCCCCACGGCTGCTTTTTTAGCCTCTGCTGAAAGGCAACGCCTGTGGATTGAAATTCCAGAAACAGCAGCTTGATTTCTTCTGCCGTGGCCACAACCATAGATGCCGATAACAGGCCTTCGCGCTCGCGGAGAGCCGAGTCGAACAGTGGCGTATCGACATGTCTCAGGTTAAGCCGCGCGCCGTCGCGAGCCACCTGCGCGTAATAGGCGGGTTTGCCGTAGCTGAACACCAGCGAAAAGCCTAACTTCTTACAGAAAAAATCGCACGAGGTTTGTATGTCGGCCACGAACAGTTGCGGCTCCGCCGTGACAATCTTTGCTTTTACAGGCGATGACTTCGGCTTTGGCGCGCGACTCGAAATGCCGTCCTTCAACGCTTGCCAACTGTCGAAACCGTTCTGCCTCGCGACCAGTTCTTGCGCGTCCTTCAGTTTGAAGCCCGATTGAAGAATCTTCGCATCCGTCATATGCATAAATGCGGGCAGATGCTCGCGGATTTGAGCGGCCACGGGATAGTGTCCTTCGCGATGCCAGCGAAGTGTGAGCTTGGCTTGTTTCTTTAGGTTTTCCAGGCTGGGCATGTAGGTCTCCACGATGGAATCGTAGGTGGGCATTGCCCTTCGGCGAGCCGCCGATGCATCCTACATGCGAACGCAGTATCCGCGAGCGCCGCATTTATTGTCAATGGAGTGGACTTCAGAGGCCGAGGGCCGTGAAAATTAAACCGAGGCGGCAGGCTCGGGATTGCGCTGGTGCTGCAGCTCCGCAAGAAATTCTTCCTGCTGCAGCAACGAGCCTCGGCGCAACAGGTCGAGCAAGGGATCTTCCATTTCCTCTTCGCTACCGGCGGCGTTTTCCGCGTGCACGAATTGCGTGAGGTCAGCGACTAACGCCTTCGGCGAGATGTCTAAATCCGGCATCGCGCCCGGATAGCTACGCAAGAAATTGATTACGTTCTCCACCTGCTGCCGCTGTTCCGGAGTGCGGGAAGGGAACTCAAGACCCATCCCGTGCCCCGGGTGCGTGACTCGCACCATGGCATCGGCGTGGACCTCGTGATCTTTCATCTTGAGGCAGAAATCGATGAGCGAATTCTCTGGAAACGGGGCCTCGGTTTCCACGTAGCATCCGCCGAGACTGAGATCAGTCAGCTTGCAGTGCGGTACGGTTTCATCCGGAACCGTCCCGTACGCGGCAGCGGCGGTCCGCAACCACGCCTTCAGCTCGGTAACTTTTTCGGATGGAAGATCGAGAAACTGAACACCGGTTTGCCCGTTGGGATTTGCCCATGCGACCTGGCCATGCCCGTCGATCTCCATGCCGCCATCGGGCAATCTGAAATGGAAGGCCAGCAGCGCCGGGGCAAACTGCGGCTCGGCCGTCAGCACATCCATCCCGGTTTCGGACAAATCGAGCAGGATGCCATCGAGCTTGCGAGTATCGGGCAGCGTGATTTCCACCGGAGCCTGCACTGGGACACGGAACGCTTTGCGCCGTTCGCGGTTTAATAACGCAGCTACCGCGCGCAGGCTCGCCTTCGCCGCC
>JASLEQ010000728.1 GCA_030151135.1 Candidatus Sulfotelmatobacter sp.
GGCGGCCTGCGAAGGGCTGGCAACCGCCTTCGCATCACAGCTCAGCTGATTGCAGCGGCGGACGGCTGCCATCTCTGGTCGGAACGTTTCGATCGGGAGATGGCGGATGTATTTGCCATCCAGGACGAAATTGCCAGTGCCATCGCAAACGCGCTGCGGGTGAAGCTCAGCGGGAGAGTTCATTACACACCTCAGTTTCCAGCTTACGAGGCAGTTCTTCGCGGACGTTACTACCGTCAGAAGCTCACGCAGGATGCTCACCGGAAGACGCAGGAATGCTTTGAGCAAGCCGCCTCGCTCGATGCAGGATACGCGGCTCCGCATGCAGAGTTGGGTCTGAACTACCTGCTGTCCTCCACGAACGGTGCTTGCAGCTTGCGGGAGATGACCCCTCTGATTCGTGCGGAAGCGATGAAGGCGCTGCAACTCGACCCATCGGAAACCAATCCGCATGCCCTACTCGGCGCTATCGCCGCGACGCATGATTACCACTGGGCTGACGCAGCCAGACATTTTGAGATAGCCATGTCGAGTCCATCGATTTCTGCCGAGACGCGCTGGGCCTATGGGAGCTTCTACCTCCAGCCGCTGGGCCGTTTTCGCGAATCGGTCACAGAGATGCGACGCGCCGTCGACGAAGATCCGCTGAATGTTTCGTGGCGCTCGATCCTGGGGAGCCACTTGAATCTTTCACAAATGAATGATCAGGCCGAAGAGGAGGTGCTGAAGGCGTTGGAGATCGACGAGGATCATTGGCTGCCAAACTGTGTTCTCAGCCAAATCTACATGGCGACGGGAAAGTTTGAAGAAGCGATGGTGGCGTCCGAAAAGGCGCACCGCGTCAATCCTCTGCACTCTATGCCGTGCGCGGTGTTGGCTGCGTCTCTCGTCCAGCTCGGCAACCGGGACAGGGCCGCGGAGGTGCTACGTGAAATCGGGGACTCGCCCAAACCTGTATGGGGCAGAGTTGAGTATCACTTGTATCGGTCCGAAGTCGACGCTGCCGCAGATTGGTACGAGAAGATGATCGAGCAACGCGAGCCTTTCGCCGTCATCTATGCGGCATCTTCTCTCTGCAAGGATTTGCGCAGAAGCCCCCGCTGGCCTGCGCTCGCTCGCAAGATCAATCTTCCGATGGTACCGAGCTAAAAGTTGCAAACGGTAGGCATCCGCCCCCTTTGTTACTTGCCCAAGGGCTTTCGGCTCCGGGATCGCTCAATCGATGTGGATCGCGTAGCCAGCGTACCCTTCCGCGCTCACTGTGTGTTAGGGGATGACAACTGGCGATAGCCAGATGGCACCTGGAACGTTGAGGCCGGCACCGGATCGTGCGAGAAGTTGGATTTCTCCACCTTCGTCTGGAGTAGTGCCCCGCTCGCGGTCGTCCCGCCGTTGCCCGCCTGTTGGGCTTGCTCCTGCTGTTTCTGTTGTTGCTGCTGGGCGCGTTTCTTGCGGAACGCGCCGATCATCGAGGTGCCAATCGCCGAACTCAGACCTCGCGCCGAAGGTTGTGCGACACCGGCAGCGGCGGTATCGGTGGCGACCTGCTCGGTAGCGGAAGGCCCGTTATTCTGCTGCGGAGCCGTCGTGGCTGTGGGAGTCGTCGGCGCGTTGCCGGCAGGGGTGTTGCTGTCGCCGCCCACGCTGGTGACCTCAAGCACGTGCAGGCCGTTCAACTTCGCCGCCTCTTTCGCCATCTGCGCCATCGCGTCAGCGGCGCCGGGTTTGCCGGCGAGCGCCTGCCCCATGCCGGGGTTATCGCCGGAGTTGGCCTGAAAAAGCGCCGCATAGGCCGCCGCGTCCGCGCCTTCCGTCATCTTCTTCGCAAAGCGCGCGTCGAACTCCTGGATCTCCGCCACCTCCGGCGGTTCGGGTGCCACCCAGATGTCGCTGGTCACCACGAAGTCCACAGTGCTCGGCTGGCCCGCAGGGGCATTCGGATCGGTGAGGTGCATGGTGAGGGTCAGAATCTTCTCCTCCGCATTTAAGCCGTTGATGACCTTGGCTGCGCCGGTGTCCTTCACGGAGAAATCGAAGCTTGTCTGCAGGTTCGATTGCGGCTGGCCGTTCTTGCCCTGCCGCTGCGCCTGTCCGATCTGTTGCGCCCCCTGCTGCGCCTTCCGCCGCAGCTCGGTGAACGTCGCCACGGTGTAGGTTTTCTTTTCGTTATCGATGATGGTGATAGTTTCTTTATCGAGATCGATGATCTGGGTCGAAAACTTGGAGACGACAACTTTCTGGTTCCCGTGCACCATCGTCGTAATGTTTTGCGGCTCAAACATCTTGGCGAAGCGTTTGCCGAGCAGCGGTGTGTTGCGCAGGCCGTCGACGAGCACGCCGCCGGTGATCTGGGTTGTGGATTGATAGCTGGCATCTCCAAACGCGAATGCGCTTGCCAGGAGAATGACTCCCATTGCTGCTTTGCGACTCACCATGGTTCTCCTTCGCCCGTTTTGGGGCTTATGAAATACAGCGCGTGTGACGTACGCCCTCGCGCTCTGATACACAATGCGTTGCGCCGCGTCATCTTCGATCCCAACGTCAGTCTTCCCGGATCAGCTCTACCCGCCGGTTGCGGGCGCGGCCGAAGAGAGTGTCGTTGGGCTCCTTGGGCTGGCCTGCTCCAAATCCGGCAGTGGTCAGCCGACCGGCATCGACGTGATAGCGGCTCACCAACTCTTGCTTCACAGCCGCGGCACGGCGCTCGGAGAGGTTTAAGTTATAGGCATCTCCGCCAACGTTGTCGGTATGTCCATTCACTCCGAGCTTCCAACTCGGATTGTCCTGCATCGCTTTGCTGATCTCGGCGAGCACGGTTTGCGACTCTGGCTTCAACTTGTCGCTGCCGAAATCGAAGTAGATGCCGTACACATCGACCTTGCGCTCCTCGCGGAGTTTCTGTTCGATGGCAACATCCGTGCCCTTGTCATCTGGCGGCGCGGAGGCACTCGAGGACCCTTCAGGCTGCTCCTCTTTGTCATAGCGGATCTTAACGACCTGCAGCGCGTCTGTGGAGCCGAGCTTCCATGCCAGCATCAAGGCGTTCTGCGAATTGTCGAGGAGGTAGAAGTCGGCGTTTTCATCGTCGCTGTCACAGCTTGCGTGAATGGCGGGCAACTGGGTAGGCTGATCGTTCAACAGGACGGGAAATGCGTGCACACCGTCGCCCACTCGCTTGAGCGTGCATTGGGTTTTGCCGAACTTGGCAACTTCCTGAAGGTCTTTGTTATTTGCCTGGTTGCCCGCGAGATTTCCCAGATTGCCGAGAATCCCGCCCAGCGCACCGCGTATGCCGCTGGCCTGGTAGATGAACGCGGATTGTCCAGAGGTCTTCAGCTCGGTAAGCACGGCTTGCGAAACGGTGATCGCGGTGGATCCGGGAAACGTTTCCGGAGCTTGCGCCCAGAAATTCTCCTGGTATTCATGGGCGCTGCGCATGTCCTCGGCGAGAACGGTGCGATGTGCGGAAATCGACTGTCCGGCAGAAGGCTGCCCTGAGGATTGCTGTTGTCCATCGGGGACGTTGTCGGCGCGATAGCTGAGAGACACGCCCTTCTCCGAGATCGACTCGATCCGCTTCACCGACTCGAAGTCGCCGGTGGGCTGGCCGATCGCAGTGACGACAGTGAGCCCCGGTTTCAAGGGAACTGGCGCGTCGCCGGGACTTCCATTCGACCATTTTGGAAAGCTCAGGGCTGGCGTCTCAGAGTTCACCGCAGGAGCGATTCCCGCTTCACGCCGGTCTTTTTCGCTGACGCCCACTGCGCCGGCGAGAGCATCCAGATTGTTTGATTTATAAGCTTGCCGAATCTGGTCTGCTTTTTTCTTGGCGCGGTAGCCAACGTACAACGTTCCCGCACCGACGATAAGGAAAAGCAGCAGTACGACGGCGAGGCAGCCGAAAAGGATTTTCAGTCCCCCGCCTCCGCCCTGAGCAGGAGCAACTGCAACCGCCGGCGTCGCTGGACCCGAGGGTGCCCCAGCGGGCGAAGCGATTGGCTCCGGCGATGCGGTGGGATGTGCCGCTCGCAAGGTGGTTCCACAGGAAGTGCAAAACGCCGCACCATCGTCGTGTTCCGCGCCGCAATTTGTACAGAACGCCATGATCCTCTCCAGTTCTAATTGCTGGTTGCGTCGCAGAGCTTCATTCCCGCCGGCGACACGCGGGTGAACTGCTTATTGAAGACTTCCTTGTTCACCGAACCGTAGTCATGTCCGAAAGCCTGGGCGCCCGCTCCGACCTTGGCGAGCAGATAAACATCGTTGCGCGAGCAGGGAGTGATGACGGAACTGCCGGTGTAACTCAAGCCGGAACTGGCAACGAACTCGAAAAAGGCTGCTGCGTTGGAAGTAGCGACGTTTTTAACGAAATCGCCGACGCTGAGCTTCTCGAGATCGGGCTTCATCTTTCGATACGTGGGAGAAAGAAGTAGCGGGACGGATGCGCGCTTCACCCAGCTGTCGACCCAGTCGGCGGCTTTGGTGAGATTGTCCATGGGGATGAGAGGCAACAGATTGGTCAGTCCCAGGGAGAGCTCGATGCGAGGCACGGCCATGGCGATGACAACGCCGAACGGGGCGAGGGCCGAAATATTGTCGTCCGCCAAAATCTGGATGTCGCCCGTAACGTTGCCGTCGGAATCGATGGTTCCTGCATGAGCGTCAAAGTGCTGGCTGCCGCCGAAATTGATGCGGAAGGCACCGTGGCTGTACTCTTTGCCTGCCGACAACGCGGGTTTGATGATCATCTCGGTGCTGATGTTCAAAGAAACCGGGAGACCGCCAAGGTATTCGGCCAGCGGAATGGATAAAGCGGCCGGCAACTTGACGCGAAACGATTCGCCCCCGCCCTCGGACTCGGCTTTGTCGGTCGCTATCTCCCAGGTGAAATTCATCACGCCATTGATCTTGCGGAATCCCGCCTGCAGCCGTTGCCCATTGGTTTGCTGCTCCACCATGACGTCGGAAGAGAAATCGAAATCGGAGATGTACCCTTCGCCCGTGATCTTGGCGACGAAACCGTTGATGTTCTTGGAGGCGACGACACTGATGTTGACTTTTCCACCATCGGGTTTGGCGGCAAAGGTCGTGTCCCAGCCTTGAACCTGCGCGTGCACTCCGTTCGCGACCAGGTTCTTGAACTTGTCGACGCCGCGGGACGTCTGGCGATCAATGTAATCTTTGGCGCGGTCATAGGCACCGTGTTGCGGAATATCGTCCTGCGCGTACACCGTGCCCGGCCAGAGATTGGCCCACTGTTCCTGGAGAAAATTCTTTGGAGGGCTGTAGTCGGCTTGCAAGGTGCCGAAATGGATGGGAGCATCCACGTGAATTTGCCCATCTTTGACGATCTCCGGTATGGTCGCCTCCCGCGTCATGACCAGCACCAGCCCATTTTCTTCTGCTGTGGCAACGACGGTGCGGGCCGCCAGGTTCTGCATGATCAGCACGTCGCCGGATTGCAGCGAGGCCACGGTGGTGTTGGCGGCGTCGAACACCAGCGACATGCCATCACTGCTGATCCCTCTCACGGTTTTCTTGGTCTCCTCTTCGGTGATGGTGTGTACCTCGGGCTGGTAGGTGACCTTGGCGTAGCCACTCCCCTGAGAACTCCGGCCTTCCTCACTCTTCCCATCTTCGTTTTTCTTGCAGCCCGACAACATAAGTACGAGCGCGAGCACAAGACACGATTTCGGCGACAGCCAGTTCGATCGAAGTTGCGACACTTCACCCTCACTTTCGGCTACAACTACCTTGAGTTTGCTTGCGGGTGCGGCTTACATCGTCGGTATAGAGAGGTTGCGGGGGTTTAGCCTGCAGGAAATGTCGACTATTACTTGACCCCCGGATCGATCGAACGGGCTAGGACATTACCGTTGTCTCCCGAGACGTTGAGGACGACTCGACTGGCCGCCGTGATTTGGGCGGTAGAAGGGTCTTGCGCCGGCATAGGCAGCGCCAGGAGTTTCTTGCCGTCGGAAATCTCGGTCAGCAGGAATCGCTCACCGGTGTGGGCGAACACCAGTTGCAGCCCCTGGTCTTTGGAGGCACTCCTCTTCACGTCGGCGATAACCGTTTGATAAGTCCGGCCTGCGCTGCGGAAGCTGATGATCTCGAGAATGTCTTTGCCGGGCACGGAGTTCAGCAGGGGTTGAATGGTGTAATTGCCAGCAGGAAAGTCCAACTGCCCTAAGGTGAAGCCAAAAGGGATTTGCACATTAAAGTTCTGGGGACGACTGGCTCGGGTCTGGGCAAGCGTGGAGACGGACAACAGCAGAGCGAGGAGGGTGGTTACGGCGAATTGGCGCTTCATGGGGGTCACTCCTGGGTGTGAGTTTTGCTTCCATGCTGCGCATCTTGCCTGCTGCCTCATACTTGTCCAATAGCCATTCCCTTAGCGTTTTCTTTCTTCTGTATTAGCGCCTAAGCCGCTCAAACTACTGCCGCTTATCGCAATTGTAAAAACTGGTATACAATCTGCACCCATTTTGGGGTCGGTGGTGGGTGGGTGGGGACCAGGCTTCTAGGGCAGGACGGTTTCAGATTCGGCGAGGATTTCGAGCTGGACCTGCGAGCTTACGAATTGCGGTCCGGAGACGTCCCAATCAAGCTCAAGCCGATTCCCATGAAGCTTCTCGTTCTGCTCATCGAACGCCGGGGCGAATTGGTGACGCGCCAACAGATCGTTGACCGGATCTGGGGCAAAGGCGTGTTCCTGGATACCGATAACAGCATTAACGGGGCGATCAGCAAAATTCGCCAAGTTCTCAGAGATACCGCGGACAGCCCACGGTTCATCTTGACCATTCCCGGCCAGGGATACCGCTTCATCGCTCCAGCGAGGGTACTTACCTCCGAGCCAGATCCTGTGGCCGATCTCTCCGCCCCCAGCGAGGGTCTGATCGGCAAGAAGATTTCAAACTATCGCATCCTCAAATTTTTGGGTGGCGGGGGTATGGGGGTGGTGTACAAGGCGGAAGATCTGAGCCTTGGACGACTTGTCGCAATGAAGTTTCTCCCCGAAGAGATCTCAGGCGACCGCGGCGCGATGTTACGGCTCCAGCGGGAGGCGCGCGCCGCATCTTCCCTCGACCACCCGAATATCTGTTCCATTTACGCATTTGGCGAGCATGACAGGCATGCGTTTATCGTGATGCAGTTGCTCGAAGGGCAGACGATTCGCGAATGGATTGAATCCGGTGGGCCGGAGCCGCGACATGCAGAACTAATCGATCTTTCCGTTCAGGTATTGAATGGGCTCGAAGCAGCACACGAGAAAGGAATCGTTCACCGGGACATTAAGCCAGCAAACATCTTCATAACCACCCGAGGCGAGGCGAAGATCCTCGATTTCGGAGTGGCAACGTTCTCGCAAACAGAGGCGGCCCGCAGCGAGATCGCGGCGCCCTCGCCTGGGGGGCCCGATTCGCCGGTCCAGACCAATGCGGATTTGGGCACCCCGTCGTATGCTTCGCCGGAACAGGTGCGCGGAGAATCCACCGACGCGCGCAGCGACTTGTTTTCGTTCGGGCTCGTTCTGTACGAGATGATCACCGGGCGTCGGGCATTTTCGGGCGAGACAGCGACCGCGGTGCGGGAACTCGTAGTAAGAGAACCCGCCCTCCCGGCAGGAGAGCACGATCCCGAGCTGCCTCTCGAGCTGGAGCCCGTTGTCATCAAGGCGTTAGCGAGTGTCCCGGCGCGGCGATATCAATCGGCGGCGGAGTTTCGGCAGGCGTTAGAGTCATTGCGTGCTCCGAAACAAATAGCAACTGCAGCCGCACGCCCAATTCGCCGGGTGCAACCGCTCGTTCTTGCCGTAGCTGCCATTCTGGTGCTTGCAGCTCTGACCTTCTTCGGAACAAAGATTTGGAACCGCCCAATCCCTTCTTCCGCGTCTGACCTGGCCCGAGGACGCCGTTCAATTGCGGTTCTGGGCTTCAGAAATTTGTCGGGAAAAGCAGACCAGGACTGGATTGCCACCGCTCTCTCGGAGATGTTTAGTA
>JASLEQ010000749.1 GCA_030151135.1 Candidatus Sulfotelmatobacter sp.
TCCTTCAATCCACCGATCGGAAGAACTTTGCCGCGAAGCGTGATCTCGCCCGTCATCGCAATATCCCGGCGTACCGGAATTTTGCTTAACGCGCTTGAGATTGCCGTCGCGATCGTAATCCCGGCTGACGGGCCATCCTTCGGAATCGCACCTTCCGGTACATGCACGTGCAGATCCAGATTGCGATAGAAGTCGCGATTCAGGCCCAGGCGATGCGCACGGGACCGCACGTAAGACATCGCGGCCTGTGCCGATTCCTGCATCACGTCGCCGAGCTTCCCCGTCAGCGTGAGCTTGCCTTTGCCGTCCACCACGCTGGCTTCGGTGCTCAGAATCGATCCGCCCACCTCTGTCCATGCCAGCCCGGTCACCAGTCCCACTTCGGATTTCTCGTTCGCCAGAGTGTCGCGGAACTTGATCACGCCCAGGAAGTCGTTGACGTTCTCGCCAGTGATGACAATCGAGAAGTTTTCGCCTTCCTTTACCACCTTCCGCGCAATCTTGCGGCAGACATTTCCGATCTCCCGCTCCAGGTTCCGCACGCCCGCTTCCCGCGTATACGAACGGATCAGCGACGTGATCGCATCATCGGTGAACTTGATGTTCTTTTCCGAGAGCCCCGCAGCCAGCATCTGCTTCTTCACCAGGAACTGCTTCGCGATCTCCACCTTTTCCTGCTCGGTGTAGCCATGCAGTCGCAGTACTTCCATGCGGTCCTGCAATGCCGGAGGAATGGTGTGCATCACGTTTGCCGTGGCGACGAAGAAAACCTGCGACAAGTCGTATTCGACATCAAGGTAGTGATCGACGAACATGAAATTCTGTTCCGGATCGAGCACCTCGAGCAGTGCCGCCGACGGGTCCCCGCGGAAGTCCATCGACATCTTGTCCACTTCATCCAGCATGAACACCGGGTTCTTCGTGCCGGCCTTCTTCATCATTTGAATGATCTGGCCGGGCAGGGCGCCGATATAGGTCCGCCGGTGTCCGCGAATCTCTGCCTCATCCCGCACGCCGCCCAGCGACATGCGCACGAACTTCCGTCCTGTAGCCTTCGCGATCGACATTCCCAGCGAGGTCTTGCCAACTCCCGGAGGCCCAACGAAACACAGAATCGATCCTTTCGGATTCTTTACCAGTTGTCGCACTGCCAGGAACTCAAGTATGCGTTCCTTAATCTTCTCCAGCCCATAGTGATCTTCGTTCAGGACCTTTTCAGCGCGCGAAATGTTCCGGATCTCTTTTGACCGCTTCTTCCACGGCACTGCCAGCAACCAGTCCAGATAATTTCGCGAGACAGTCGACTCGGCCGACATCGGCGGCATGGCTTCCAGCTTCTTCAGCTCCTGCAGGGCCTTGTCCTTCGTCTCCTTCGGCATGCCTGCGGCTTCGATCTTTTTCTTCAGTTCATCGAACTCGCTCTTCTCGCCGCGGCCCAGTTCCTTCTGAATCGCCTTGATCTTTTCGTTGAGGTAATACTCTTTTTGTGCCTTCTCCATCTGCCGCTTCACGCGCGACTGGATGGTCCGGTCCACATTCAATTTCTCAATCTCGATATCGAGCACGTCGGCAATGCGCGTCAGCCGCTCCGCCGGATCGAAAATTTCCAGCAGTTCCTGCTTTTCTTCAATCGAGAGTTGCAGGTTTGCGGAGATCACGTCGGTCAGCTTTGCCGGATCTTCCATCCGCACCGCGGAGATCATCGTCTCGTAGTTCAGGGCCTGGCAAAGCTTCACGTACTGCTCGAACAGCGACGTCACCCTCTGCATGCTGGCTTCGAGCGCCTGGTTCGTTTCGGTCGTAAAGCGCGCCACCCGTACCGTCGCCTGCATGTACCCTTCGGTGTCGGTAACCTGCAGGATCTTTCCTCGCTCAATTCCTTCGACCAGAACTTTAATGTTGCCGTCGGGCAGCTTCAGGCTCTGCACGATATTGACAATCGTGCCGACCTGGTAAATCTCGTTCGCCTTCGGCTCATCAATTGACGCATCATGCTGCGTTGCCAGGAAGATCTTCTTGTCCGCTGCCAGTGCCTCTTCCAGAGCGCGCACGCTCGATTCACGTCCCACGACGAACGGCGTCATCATGAACGGGAAAATCACCACGTCCCGGATGGGCATCATGGGCAGCTTTTTCGATTCGTATTTTTCCTTGGATGTAGTCACTGATTCTCCTGGAGACGAGCAGCCAAAACGCTAAACGGCCAAAACCACGATCTATCTGGATTTTACCTTGAGCGGACGCCACGGCAAAATGGCATTTAAGTGGTAAGGGGCACCTTAGATTTTGAGGGACTTCCTAAGGCAATAACCACAAAGGAGACCAATTCTCACGAAGCGAATCTGCAACCTTCCGTGAACCTTGGCGCCCTTTGTGGTTGAAGGGGTTTTGCGGAACTATCCGGCCTTCTCCATCACGGTCGCGAACGAGGCCGAGCGTTTCTCCACCATCTCGCGCGTCACTTCGAATTCCTTCAGTTTCTTCTGGCTTGGCAGGTTGAACATCAAGTCCAGCATCAGTTCTTCCAGAATCATCCGCAGGCCGCGCGCGCCAACTTTTCGCGCCATCGCCTGCCGTGCAATCGCCCGCAGAGCCTCATCCGAGAACTTCAGTCTCACATTCTCAAACTCGAACAGCCGTTGGTATTGCTTCACGATCGCGTTCTTTGGACGCGTCAGAATCTCGATCAGCGCGTATTCGTCCAGATCCTCAAGCATGCCCATGACCGGCAGCCGTCCAACAAATTCCGGGATCAGTCCAAACTTAATAAGATCTTCCGGCTGAACGTCTTGCATCAATTCCTGCGTCTTCTTCTTGGAGGTGAAGGACTCTTCTTTCTCAGCTTCTTCGCCCGACCGGAAGCCTAGCGACTTCTTGCCAACCCTGCGCTGAATGATCTTCTCCAGCCCGACAAAAGCCCCGCCGCAGATAAAGAGAATGTTCGTCGTATCGACCGGCGTGAATTCCTGGTGCGGATGCTTCCGCCCACCTTGCGGCGGAACGTTCGCAATCGTCCCTTCCAGAATCTTCAGCAGCGCCTGTTGCACGCCTTCGCCCGAAACGTCCCGCGTGATCGACGGATTTTCGTCCTTCCGCCCGATCTTATCGACTTCATCGATATAGATGATGCCCGTCTGCGTCCGGCTCACGTCTCCATCCGCTGCCTGCAGCAGTTTCAGGATAATGTTCTCGACATCTTCGCCCACGTATCCGGCTTCGGTCAGGGTCGTCGCATCAACAATCGCAAACGGCACGTCCAGCATCCGGGCCAGAGTCTGCGCCAGCAGCGTCTTGCCCGTGCCGGTCGGCCCGATCAGCATGATGTTCGACTTCGAAAGCTCAATCCCATCGCCGGTCTTCTGGCGATTCATGAAGATTCGCTTGTAGTGGTTGTAAACCGCGACGGCCAGTTTCTTCTTCGTCTGCTCCTGCCCAATCACGTACTCATCCAGGAACGCTTTCACTTCCTGCGGCTTGGGCAACTGGTTCGGAGTGCTGCTTGGCGGGGTCGCGGTCCGGTCATCTTCCAGAATCGAGTTGCAGACCGCAACGCATTCATCGCAAATGTAAGCCCGGGGATAATCGCTCGGAGAGGAGATCAGTTTGGCTACAGCGTCCTGCGATTTATGGCAGAACGAACAGCGGAGTATCTCATCCGTTCCTGACTTGGTTTTCACTCTGCTTTACTCCTTCGGCGGTTCCCCCGCGGCTTGATCGAGACCCTGCTCGTTGGTGCGTCCCTCATGCCGTTCTGGCTCAAACCTTCAGGCGCGAAGGGCGATCATACCGCTTTCACCGTCTTGTAAATGATATCGTCTATGATTCCGTATTCCTTAGCCTGCTGCGCGTTCATAATGAAGTCGCGCTCGACATCTTTCTCCACCTTGTCCAGT
The DNA here is from genome assembly GCA_030151135.1 of Candidatus Sulfotelmatobacter sp. The sequence continues at coordinate 3,894 of JASLEQ010000749.1, forward strand.
TTCTGTCCACTATGTTTCGAAAGTAACTGGTTGGTGATCTCCCGCATGCGCAGAATCTCGCGTGCATGAATATCGATGTCAGTAGCTTGCCCGGATAATCCGCCCATAGACGGCTGATGTATTAGAATCCGCGAATTCGGAAGTGCCAATCTCTTTTTGGGCTCGCCTGATGCCAAAAGTAACGCCGCCATCGATGCCGCCTGCCCAACGCACAGCGTCATCACATCATTCTTCACATACTGCATGGTGTCGTAGATCGCCATCCCGGCCGTGATCGAGCCACCCGGAGAGTTGATGTAAAGCTGGATGTCTTTCTCCGGATCTTCCTGAGCCAAAAACAACATTTGGGCGATCACCAGGTTGGCGATATTGTCGTCAATCGGCGTGCCGATGAAAATAATGTTGTCGCGGAGCAGGCGGGAATAAATATCGTAGGCGCGTTCGCCTCGCCCGGTCTGCTCGATGACCATTGGTACCAGCATCATTTGCGGGTCTTTATCGTTTGGTTTCACGTTCACCTGCCACACTCCGCCCCGACGCAACGGTTTGCTTGCATGGAGAGGATTCGAAAGGTCCGCGCATTTTCTGGAGTTACGCGGACTGGTGATACAGAAAATCGAGGGTCTTTTCGCTGCGGATTCTGTTCCGGATTCTATCGAGGCCCCCATCCTGTGTCAATCGAGAGCGGACCGCTTCCGGAGTCTGTTTCGTTTGTTGCGCCAGCGCTTCGAGTTCGTGATTCAACTCATCTTCGCCGACCTCAATTTTTTCCAACTCCGCAATGCGTTCCAGTAGCAACGACGACTTTACATCCTGCACCGCCTGTTCGCGCTGGCCTACTCGCAGCCGGGGCAAATCCATCTTCTTCATGTCTTCCATCTTCATGCCCTGCGCCGCCAGGGCACGCAGGCCGCGCTCGAGACGCAGGTCGATCTGCCGGTCCACCAGCGACTCCGGCACTTCGAACTCGTTGCGCTTCACCAGTTCATTCACCAGCTTGTCTTTAGCCTCGCGCTCAGCCGTGTGCTTCCGCTCAGCTTCCATGTTGTCGCGAATCTGTTTCCGCACCTGGTCGAGACTGCTGAACTCGCCCAGTTCCTTGGCAAATTCGTCGGTGAGTTCCGGCAGATTCTTCTGCTTGATGGCTTGAACTTTCACGGTGTACACCAGCGTCTTGCCGGCCAGGCGCTTATCGGCGGAGTCTTCCGGATACTTCACTTCGAACTCGCGCTCTTCGCCCGCATTGGCGCCGCGCAGGTTCTCGCTGAATTCGGGCACGGTGTTCTTGCCGCCGATTTCGATCAGCACTTCATCCATGTGCACAGGTTGCGCCGTGCCATCGCCATCTTTCGGCTTTCCGTCCATGGACGCCTGAG
>JASLEQ010000448.1 GCA_030151135.1 Candidatus Sulfotelmatobacter sp.
GGATAGCTTTCCGGCCAGCTCGCCGAAGCTCAAGTAGAACTCCATTTGCCCTCGCCGCGTGTTTACTCGCCAAGCTCAATCTGCCGTCGTCCTTTTCCGCGAGCATGACAAGCATATTCCTAGAGCGCAACCGAGGCGAGCAGAAACTGCAACGAAAGGGATCAGTCCGCTACAAGGCAGCTGCGATAGGGGCCGCAATGACCAAAATGGGCGCGTTGTAGCCGAGGAGGCAACTCGAGCCCATGAACTTGAAGCGTTTGTTGGTGAAGGCGCGGTGCAGCGCGCTTGACGAACTCAGCAGCCTTGGTCCCTTCTTGCTGAAAATGGCCGCACTGGCCGATCTCTCAGGCATCCTGAGACGACGAAGTTCCTTGTAGCGTCTGCCTCGCGTCTTCCACTGGACCCAGACGACGCAACGCAAGCGTCTCCGGGTCCAGGCGTCCAGCGATATGAATTTGGCCGGCTTCGTTCCTTTCAGTCACGCACATGATGGCTTAAGGATCGGCGATGCTGCAAACGTGGCGGTCAAGGAGTGATAGATGCGCATTTGTCTCATGTTGGCCGCTGTCTAGAAGACTTGTGTTGAGGAGCGCGGCTACACAAAAGAAGAGAATGAACCAGGGCCATTGGATTCGCGCTTTGCTCTTCAGCGTGAATGCGGTGGCAATAGAGAGCGGTACGATCCAGAGGGCGCGCGTCAGCTTCACTGTTGTGCCAACCGCCAGGGCGACGGCTCCGTATTTTGCGGTGGCGCCGACGACGGAACTGGTGTCGTGAATGGCAAGGGCTGACCAAAGTCCGAACTGAGACTGCGACATGTGGAACGCGAGTCCTATGAGGGGAAACAGGAAAAGCGCGATCGAGTTGAGGATGAACACGGTGCCGAGAGAGATCGCCATCTCCTCTTCGCTGGCTTCGGCGATGGGACCGACCGCGGCGATGGCACTCCCGCCACAGATCGCCGTGCCGGCCGCGATCAGGAACGAAGATTTCTTGCTCACACGAATGAAATACCCGAGAGCCAGCCCGATCGACATCACGGCTGTGATGCTGACGGCGGTGTAGAGAAAACCTGATCGCCCGGCGTGGACGACTTCGTGGAGATCCATACCAAACCCGAGTCCCACCACCGAGGCCTGGAGCAGGAATTTCGAAAGACTTCTGCTTTCGGCATGGAATGGATGAGTGACAGAGAGGCCGTAGATGAGGCCCGCGAGTAGAGCGAACGGCGGAGAGATCAGGCCAGTGGCACAAAGAATCAGTCCGATGAAGAAGACGCGCTTGCCCATCTGATCAGTGTGCAGAGCCGGAGGGGGTGCCGTCCAAGCAGGAATTTAAATTAGCGATAAGTTTTCCTTATCGAGTTCGAGACAGGTGCGACAAGACGCGTCCGCGGTTAAGGGCGAAGGTTCGAAAGGCAGCCGATGTGCCTTGCAGAACCGGGCCAGTCCGAGTGACGAGCGAAAAGTTCCGAGTGATGTGAAGGCCGCGGACCTGGCCGACTTTCAGAATCCCAAGTTCCAGTTCTTTCGCGATTGCCCAATGGGAGACAAACCCGATCCCTAGGCCGACATCTACGGCGGATTTGATCGCCTCGGTGGAGTCGAGATCCATCACTTTGTGGAAGGACTTGAGCTTGAGTCCGGCGTCCTCTAGAGCGCACTGGACCACGCGGCGGGAGCCGGAGCCCTGTTCACGCATCAGGAGACTCGAGGCGAGAAGCTGCTGGAGAGACAGCTGGGTCGTGCGGGAATTAGAAGGGAGGATGAGGACGAGTTCATCGCGCATGAACGGCTCCGTCTTCACTCCACGCTTGCGTGCAGGACCCTCGATGAGGCCCACAGAAACGTTTCCAGCGAGCAGGAGGCTGATGACTTCTTCCGTGTTACCGCTCCGGACGGAAAGCTGTACCCTGGGGTATTCGGCGAGAAAAGCACCGATAAGACGAGGCAGGACATATTGTGCGATGGTGGTGGAGACGCCAAGGCAAAGCTCGCCCGAGGGCTGCCCATCGTCGGAGACCAAGTCCTGCTCGGCAGCGGCAGACAGCGCCGCAATCTTGCTTGCATAACGGAGAAGAGTTCTGCCCTGAAGCGTAAGGATGACGCGATTTCCGGAACGATCAAACAGTCGTGCTCCGAGGTCGTTTTCAAGAGCTTTAATCTGCAAGGTCACTGCGGGTTGCGTCAGGAAGAGATGCTCGGCGGCTTTGCGGAAGTTGAGATGCTCCGCAACTGCGCGGAATACCTTGAGACGAAAGTTTTCGAGTTGGGCCACGGTAAAACGAAGGAACGAGTGTACAACGGCCGCTGCGGTTCCCAAACGATAGAAGTGCGTTGGATGAGATCGAGAAGGTCTTTTTCAGTGTTTGGATCTCGAAGCGGGAGTTAGCCAGACTCTTTCCGAGGCTGCTGGGCCCAGGGAGACTGTCCCTTTCGGAGTTGCGAGCGTCAGGGTTTGATCGTAGTTGCGCTCTTGCACTTTCAGCTTCGCTCCGGGCCGGATGCCGCGATGCTCAAGGAATTCCAGGAGTCCGCGGTCGCGCTCGTAGATTCCACTCACGGTATAGTTCGTACCGAGAGCCGCGTCTGCGAGCAAGACCAGGCCGCGGCGGCGGCGACTGGCGGAGTTTTCTACCTCACTGAGATTGCCATGCGGACAGGCGCCCGCGGAGCCGAGCTTCGCCAGAAGCTTTGCTTCGAAATCTGGCGAAACCGCATGCTCCAGACGTTCCGCTTCATCATGCACCTTCCACCATTCCATGCCGAACATTTCGGACAACATGCGTTCGATCAAGTGATGGCGCAGGGTGAGCTTGCGGGCAATCTGGCGTCCAGCTGAGGTGAGGCTCACTTCGCCGGAAAGGCTGACGCGGACGAGGCCGTCTTTTTTGAGGCGACGCAGTGCCATGGTCACCGCGGGTGGAGAAACTTTCAGAAGATGCGCGAGGCGCGCCGAGATCACCGTTTCGCCCTCGGTTTCGGCTTCGAGAATGGACTTAAGGTAGTCCTCCTTGGAGACGGTGATCATGGGGCGATTATACCGAGGCAGGGTTAACGATGGTTAAGGCAGGTGAGACTTACGGCAAGGCGGAAGCGCTGTGCTCCGGATTACGTTCGCTCTTCCGCCGACGGCCGTAACGCTATAAAAAGCGAGAGCCCACACAGGCGCGGGTCTGTGTGGTGAAAATTAAAGAGGACAGTCCGGAGCCCCCGAGACTGTCCCTCAAACCCTCCCGGTTAGAAGGGCAACTTGATGACCCTACGGTACCGCGGAGATGTTGCAAAGCGATTGCAGAACGATGAATATCTGGTGAATTCGACCTACTGCTCGCTGGTATAGTAAACGGTTGTTTGCGTCCGATAGGTAAGCGAGTTGAGCGCGCGAATATTGCGTCGCGAACGGCGCGACGCTTCGTGCAGCTCGGCGGGTCCTTCGACGGGCGCTCTTTTCTGCTTTGAGATTATCTTCTCTGTGTCGAGAGGATTCGATGCCTAGTACAATTTCACGAAAGACGGAACAATCGCGACGGCTGCAGCAGCGCGCCGAGAGCATGATCCCTGGAGGAGTGAACTCCCCGGTTCGCGCATTCCGGTCGGTCGGTGGCGATCCGCCATTTATTCTGCGCGGCAAGGGATCGCATATTTGGGATGCGGACGAGAACGAATACATCGACTACATCGGATCATGGGGGCCGCTGATTCTTGGACATGCCGAGCCGAACGTGCTGGACGCCATCGTGTCTGCGGCGTGCAATGGAACGAGCTTTGGGGCTTCAACGCCATCGGAAGCAGATCTGGCAGAACTGGTGTTGGGGGCGTTCCCAAGCATGCAGAAAGTGCGCTTCGTGAGTTCGGGGACGGAAGCGACGATGTCAGCGATCCGGCTTGCACGGGCCTATACCAAGCGGAAGTACATCATCAAGCTCGAAGGCTGTTATCACGGGCATGCGGATTGTTTGCTGGTAAAGGCCGGATCGGGGGTGGCGACATTGGGAATTCCGGGATCGGCGGGAGTACCGGAAGAGTTCACGATGTTTACGATCGCTTTGCCGTTCAACAATCTTTCTGTAATCGAGCACGCTTTCCAGAAATACAAGCACCAGATTGCGTGCGTTATTGTCGAGCCGGTGGTGGGAAACATGGGTTGCGTGCCGGCCGCAGATGACTATCTGGTGGGATTGCGGTTGATCACGCAGCGGGAACACTCGATTTTGATTTTCGACGAAGTGATGACGGGATTCCGGGTGGCATTCGGAGGAGCGCAGGAGCTGTACAACATCAAGCCGGACCTGACTACGATGGGAAAGATTATCGGTGGAGGATTGCCAGTGGGTGGGTACGGCGGACCGACAGAGATCATGGACATGGTCGCTCCCGTGGGCCCCATGTATCAGGCGGGGACACTATCGGGGAATCCGCTGGCGATGGCTGCGGGATGCGCGACGGTAAAGCAGCTACGCGATCGCAAGGCGGAGATCTATCCCCGGATCGACAAACTAAGCGGCCAGTTAGTCGATGGGGTGATGGCGGCGGCGAAAGAGGCTGGCGTGCCGCTGTGTGCGAACCGCGTGGGGTCAATGTTTACCTGGTTCTTCCAGGACGGTCCGGTGACGGATTGGGACACAGCCTCGAAATCGGATACGGAAGCGTTCGGAAAATTCTTTGGAGAGATGCTGGAACGCGGCGTGTACTTACCGCCTTCGCAGTACGAGGCAATGTTTCTTGGAGCGGCACATAGCGAGGAAGATGTGCAGCGAACAGTCGAGGCGGCGAAGCTCAGTTTTGCTGCGATGCGGCGGTAGATTTACGGAGTTTCACCCTGTCTCACGCAAAATCGGGAGACAAGGATCGACAACCCAACTAGTTGTGCGACGGAAGCAGTGACCAGATTTCTGGATCTTCTGTTCCTAATACCCACGAGCAGAAGCCTTGCAGGCCCTTGTCGCGGACCAGATTCAGTCTCTCCTCGAAGCCTCGCTTATCGGTGTAGAAGACCCAGTCGCGCATGTCATCGCGGTAGAAATAGAACCAGGACACGCGGTCGGTGGAATCCCATTCAACATGGGGGTGGTAAGACGCAACATAACCATCGACTTGTTCCTTGCCGACGTATTCCGCGCTCGGATTCGGTTTTTCTTCTTTGCCGGGATCACCCGCGAACCAGTGATATCCGTACAGGGGAATGCCCATCGACAATTTTTCTTTGGGCACGAATTGCAGGGCATAGTTGACGTTGTCAACAGTCCACGGATAGCCCGCGACGGGGCCCGGCATGGTCCAGCGGGTGTTCTGATCGTAAGTCATGAGGCATATAAGGTCGGCAGACTGCGCGAGCGCTTTGAGGTCGAACGATCCACGCCAGTTTGCATAGAGCCAGTGAGAGTACTTGCTGTAACCGGGGTAGCCGGGCGCGTTGGGTACCGTAGCGATCGTGAGCTGAAGATGTTGGCGGTGGAGGGCAGTTGCAGTCTCGGCGACCAGCGCCGAGAGCAAGTCCTTGTCGGTCCAATTCACATTTTCAAAATCGATTTGGAATCCGCTATAGCCGTTCTTTTTCGATTCGCTCATTAGCGTATCGATAAAAGCCGATTTGGCAGCCTGGGTCGTGAGCAGCTTGTGCAGATCTGCTTGATTCATCAGCGCAACAATCGGCATGACCGGGACATGATGCTCTGCTGCGCTTTTGAGGACCGCGGGATCCGGGCCTCCCCAGACGAGTCCGTTGCCGTCAGTCGAGTACCAGGCAGGCACGAGGATGTCGATTTTGTCGGCGTGTTTCAAAAAGGATTGAACAGAGTTGGGGTTTTCGGTCATGTAGAAGAGGGATTTAGGTTGAGCAGCGGCGAAGATTGCGGTCGAGAGAAGAAAAAGAAGGGCGCGCTTCATTTTGATTGCTCCTCGTTAGAAAGTCCTCTTCTGACAACATCGGGCGCAGAGGGAGAGTCATTTCAAGTTGTCCTGCGCAGCTATCATGTCCGGGATTGTTACGAATTCAAAGTTTTCGCTCTGATAACGCGCGATGAGGCGGTCTGTGGCGATTACGGTCTGACTGCGGTCCGCGCCCACTTGGAGGTGCCCCCCATCATGGAGGAGGATCACGTTACCACCGTTGATTCTCGATGAAACTCTTTTTTCGATGGCATCCGCGGGTGGAGCATTCCAGTCGTAACCGGTTACGTCCCACATGACTGGACTGAGACCGAGTTCGCGCGCGATACGGAGCACCGCGGGACGACGTCCACCGAAGGGCGGACGAAAGAGATTCGAGTGCTCGCCAACAGCGTCACTAATCGCTGCCCGACAACCTTCGAGTTCATGGCGTATCTCTGGCCCACTTTTCACCGTGAGAAGAGGATGAGTGAAGGTATGGTTCCCGATTGCATGAC
>JASLEQ010000785.1 GCA_030151135.1 Candidatus Sulfotelmatobacter sp.
CCGGACTCAAGAACGCGCAGGAGTTTGGCTTGCTGCCGGAGCGGTACATTCCCAATTTCATCCAGGAAGATGGTGCCGCCATCCGCGAGTTCAAAGCGCCCGATTCGATCCGTGCGCGCGTCAGTAAATGCACCCTTGAGATGTCCAAACAACTCGCTCTCAAACACCCCATCTGGGATCGCGCCAGTATTCACGGCAACGAGCGGGCGTGAAGATCGACCGGAGAGAGCGTGTAAAGTTTGCGCCACCACCTCTTTCCCAGTCCCGTGCTCGCCTGTAATGAGAACATTCGCATCCGATGGCCCCACCCGCGCTATTGTCTCCAGAAGCGGCTGCATGGCAGGGGCGGTGGCAATGAATTCCGGGCGCCCTTCTGCGCGCAACAGTCGGTTCTCCGCTTCCAGCCGAGCGGCGCGCTGCAGGGCTCGATGTAACTCGACCTGAGTGCGCAGGATTGATATCAAGCGATCATTTTCCCAAGGCTTCTGAACGAAATCTCTGGCTCCGCGGCGCATGGCCTCGACGGCGAGTTCGACATTGGCCCAGGCGGTCATGACAATGACAGGAATACTAGAATCCTGCGCAACGATTTGCGACAGAAGATCCAGCCCCTCATGCCCCGAAGTGGTGTCGCGCGTATAGTTCAAGTCGATCAAAATAGCATCGTAAGAATTGCTTTTCAGCGCTTCATGCACCAGGATGGGCGACCGCACCTTGTCGATGCGATAGCCCTGCGGGCGCAGTAGAAGCTCGAGGGCCTCGAGGATGTGCTCCTGATCGTCGGCAGCCAAGATGCGCACTGGCGCAGAGGCACCGGAGGGCGAAGCATTAAACTGTTCCACGGTCTTGACAGATGTAGGCATGGACTATTGCGAGGCCTTTGAGACTACCCCATTGATCGCGTCCTGAATCAGTATGCCATTATGTTCCAGCGTAGTGCCGGTTGCACGGTCGAGTTCGACTTTCGCCTTCTCGTAGGTGGTCATCGCGCCGACCAGGTCCAACTCTGCGAGGGCCAGATCCCGTTGGGCAGAGAGGGTTTGATAGCTCGATCCCGAGCCCAATTCCTGTTCTTTCTTCGTAATGTCGAAGGTGCGCTGAGCCAAGTCGCGGGCTTTCGTCGCCGCCTCAACTCGAGCGCCGGTTTGGGTGAGCGCGAACTGTGCATTTCGGACTTCGATGCGAACCTGCTTCTTGAGTTGCTCCATTCTCAACTCGGCCTGCCGATACTCCAACTCCGACCGATATTGATCGGCCTTCGCCACCCGATTTCGAATCGGAATGTTCAAATTCAATCCCACATAGTAGTCCGGAGAAGTGTTATTGAAGGAGTTCAGAAGCGCCCCTCCGAAATCGACGGGAACTGACGACTGATTTGTTCCGAGGCTATAGATCGGATTCAAAGGACCGGCGAGACCTGAACCGCTATAGAAGCCCACCAGGGACAACGAGGGCAGCAACGCATTCCGGGCTGCACGACGGCTGATTTGGCGATTCACCAGATCGACATCAGATTCCGCCAGTTCCGGACGATTGTGCTGGGCCTCAGTGATGAGTTCCTGAATCGCCTGCGCCGTCTCAATCGAAACGGTCTGCATTTGATCTGTGGGGATTACGGGCATCGACTCCAGCACAGGATCGTCTAAGGTCCTGGTGATCGCGTTTTTCATTAAAGTCTCTTGAAGCTGCAGGCTGGTGCGTGCCACCGTTAGGTCCTGGTCTCGCTTCGAAACTTCTGCTTCCGCCCGCATCACATCCATCGCCGGTATGCTTTGCAGTTGCAACTGCTTTTTCGCGTTTTCGAAAGTCTGCTGAGCAAAATTGTACGATTGCTCGTTGACGCGCGTCTGTTCATACGCACTTACCAGATCCCAATAGATATTTTCAATTTGCGTGACTGTTGCAATCACCTGATCCTTGAAGGCGATATCCGATATTTTCTTGTTATTCCTCGCGATTCGTAGATAGCGCAAGTTCGGGCCAAACCCGAAACCTGCGAGCAGTTCCTGCTGAACCTGGAAACGGAATGTCGAACTCAGCGTAGGAGAAAGATTGAAATAAGGGCTGTTCGTAGTTTGCCGGGAATTGCTCCAGGCAAAGTTAATGCTGGTTCCCGTGGCAAAGGCCTGGGTGAAAAGTGCATTCACTTGTCCGGTATTGAGCTGCAGCGAGGGGACCCCATATATTTGGCGGTTTGCGACTGGCGAGGTCTGATGCTCGACGCCACCGTTGACGTTGATGAAAGGATCGTATGACGACACAGTCGTTCCTGTACCGAGCGTCGATTGCACGAGCCCAGAAGCGCCAGCCCCAGCTCCCCCTGCTCCGCTGCTAGTGCCGCCTGCGCCGGCACCGGGCGCACCGGTTCCGAAACCTCCTACACCGCCTCCTGGAGTGCCCTGCACGACACCGGTATTCACCCCCCGAAAAAAGCCGCCAGCCTGTGTGCGCAGGATATCCGTATTCGCAATCGGCAGATTATAGCGAGCGATGGCGAGATCTAGGTTGTCCTCCAACGCAAGATCGATCGCATCCTTCAACGACAAGTAAAGTTTGCCATCACGAATAACCTGATCGAGACGCGACGAGTTCGATAAAAGCGGTTCCGGAACCGAATCCGGCATGTATGCATCGAGTGGGTTGTGCGACTTCGGCATTTCAAGGCTGAGTTGAGTAATGGACGGACGCGTCGACGATGGGGCGTCGACTTGGGCAAACAAAATAGGCGAGACTAAAACGATCGCCGCGCCTGACAGCACCGCTCGTTTAAGACGTGGGAGCCAGTTCACGATGCGCTAACCTCCGCCGGGGCCAACGAAGGATTCGCGGTGTCAGTTACCATCCAACCGTCACGCAGTTGAATGGTTCGGTTTCCATAAGCAGCATTTGCTTCAGAATGCGTCACCTGCACGATGGTGGTTCCCTGCTGATTTAGACCGCGGAAGAGTTCCATAATCTCCTTAGCTTGCGACGAATGAAGATTGCCTGTGGGTTCGTCAGCCAGCAGCAACGAGGGCTTATGAATCACAGCCCGTGCGATTCCAACAAGCTGTTGTTGCCCTCCGGAAAGCTGACTCGGGTACAAGTCTTTCTTGGCTACGATCTGAAAACGATCGAGCGTGTCCGCTACCAGGCTTTGCCGCTCCTTCCGAGGAATGTCTTTGTATGAAAGCGGCAGGTCAATGTTCTCTTGCACCGTCAGATCATCGAGCAGGTGATAGCTTTGGAACACCATGCCGATATTTTTCTTCGCCAACTCCGCGCGCTGCTTTCGCTTCATGGCGTGAACAGCTTCGTCGCGAAACCAGTACTCGCCTGCCCACGCGTCGTCGAGCAGAGCAAGAACATTGAGCAACGACGACTTCCCTGCCCCGGATGGACCCATGATCGTTATAAACTCACCCTCGCGAATCTCCAGATTGATGCGGCGCAATACCCAGGTCTGCCCCGCGGGAGTTTTGTAACTGCGTTCGAGACTTTTCAGTTGAATCATTTCCTCTCCAATTTTTGGCCATTACTCATAACGCAGCGCCACCATCGGGTCGACGCGAGCTGCCCTTCGGGCAGGAATATATGCCGCCACAAAACCGACAATTGCGACCGCCAAGCACACGCACGCATACACTTTCAGGTCCCGCGCCCCAGTCCCGTAAAGCATGGATTGGAGGACAGAAGACGAGGCGATCGCACCAACAGCTCCGATGCTTATGCCAAGAAGCACCAGGATGGCGGCTTCCTGCAGAATCATCCTTAGCATTGAGGCTCGTTGTGCCCCCAGGGCCATCCGCACACCAATCTCGCGCGTGCGCCTTGAAACCGAATAGGTCATAACGCCATACAAACCAACGATTGTCAGCACCAACGCGAGTCCTGCGAATGCTCCCAAAAGAGTCATGGCAAATCGAGGTTGAGAGAGTTGCTTGTACATCAACTCATTCATCGTGCGCACCTCAGTGACGGGGATATTTTTATCCATATTCGCCAAAATTCGTTGAATGCTCGCACCCAGACTCTGCGGCCCCAACGAACTTCTCACCACCGTGCGGAGGCAACACCAACTGCCAAGCTGACTGGCCGGAAGATACATTGCCGGCGGCATGTCACGATCGGTGGCTCCAAGCCGAATATCCCCAACCACGCCTACGATCTCGCGCCAGGGAGTGCCGTGCGCAGTACCTGCGCCAGGTTTGAGCTTCTTACCGAGAACAGGTTCTCCAGGAAAATATTTCTGTTTGAAGGCCCGGTTCACGATCATGACTGGCTGGCTGCCCTCATCGTCACGTTCGGTGAAGTCGCGCCCTTCGAGCACAGGGACTTGCATCGCCCCGAAATATCCTGAGGTGATGGGCGTCAAATTCGCGCTGGGACGATCGCCTTCAGGGACCGGGCGCTCAGGATTCTCGAATGAGATCGTGATTCCATCGTTGCCCATGGGTAGGATCATCGATCCAGCTGCCGCTTGGACGCCAGGCAGGGCGCGCACCTGATTGAAGTACTCGCTGTAAAACTGAGCGCGCTTATCCTTGTACTGTGCATCTGGTGTTTCGAAAAACAATGTCGTGAGATGATCCGGATTAAATCCCTCATTGGCGTGGAGCAAGTTGGAAAAGCTGGCGATGAGTAACGCTGCGCCCACGGTGAGCACACATCCCATGGCGACTTGGCTAACGATCAGTAACGATCGTATCCAGTCCCGCCCGAAGACCTCGCTTCTTCCACCTTCTTTCAACGTGGAGACCAGGTCGGTGCTGGACCCGGTGATCGCGGGTACAACTCCAAAAATTAATCCTGCGGCTAAGGACAATAAAAACGAGAATACGAGAACCCGCAGGTCGACTCCAGCATCAGTAGCGCGTGGAACGCTATCACCAATCAGCGTGAGAATAGCGGGGGTCGAGAGGAAGGCTAGCCCGCACCCGACTGCGCCGCCAACAAGACTTAGAACGACACTCTCTGCCAATAGCTGCCTTACTATCCGTGCCTTTCCGGCGCCAAGTGCAGAGCGTAGTGCCATTTCTCTCTGCCGCTCACGCACGCGCGCGAGCAGCAAATTAGCGATGTTGCCGCACGCAATCAACAGAACAAGTCCGACGGAACCGAGAATCACGAAAAGCGTGGTTCGGCTATCGCCAACCATCGCTTGCACTTCTCCGATCACGCGAGCGGCAGAGTGTTTCGTGTTGCTATTGGGATATTGTCTGGCAAGGTTTGTTGCGATTGTATTCAGATCCTGACTGGCTTGTGCGACCGCGGCGCCAGGCTTGAGCCGGCCAAATACATTTAGAAAATGAGCGCCACGGTTTTTCGTCAGAGAATTCGCGTTCGCAGGGTTGTCGTCGACGGCCAGAGTCGTCCAGATGTCATTTGTCGTCCGAGTGATTGGGAAGCGAAACAAAGGCGGCATCACCCCAACAACGGTGTAGACTGCCCCGCTAAGACTGACGGCCCGCCCAATAATGCTCTTGTCCGCCCCAAACTGCGAAACCCACAGGTTATGGCTAATGAGGATGACTTTTGATCCCGCCTTCTCTTCTTCCGGCAAGAATCCGCGGCCGAGTTCAGGGCTAACCCCAAGCGCCGGGGCCAAGTCCCACGACACGATCTCGGCGTCCACCTGAACCGGCCGTTCCAATCCCGTGAGTGTGAACTCTGCGTCGTGATATGAGACTAGATGATCGAGCGTATGGTTCTGCGCTCGCCAATCGAAAAAATCCGGATAACAGATATTGAAAGCCTCGTAGCCGTCGCGGTCCATGGACTGGGCTTCTACCAATCGCTCGGGTTGATAGTACGGAAGAGGCCGCAGCATTACAGCGTCGACTACACTGAACACCGCCGTATTGGCGCCGATTCCCAAGGCCAGCGTAATGACGGCAACTGCCGCAAAACCTGGGTTCTTCCTCAACTGCCGGAGCGCATAAAGAAGATCTTGCATCACGTTTGTAAACACGTTTCATTTCTCCATTACTCGTAACGCAAAGCACTAATCGGCTGGACCTTCACTGCGCGACGAGCCGGCACCGACGCGGCTAGTAGTGCAAGAACGGCGATCGAGGTCACAACCAGTAAGAGGGTTGCTGGGTCGCGATACGACACGCCGTAAAGCTGGCTTCTTACAAAACTGCCCAGCGCGAGCGAGAGTGGAATTGCCACAGCGATGCTTAAACCAGTGATTAGCAGAACTTCGGCCAGAACCATCTTCACAACAGTTCCACGCGTGGCGCCCAGAGCCATGCGGACTCCGATTTCACGCGTTCGTTGTGCGATCGAATATGCCAGTACTCCATATAGGCCAATGGCGGTGATGAAAGCAGCGACTACTCCGAAAGCTGCGGCCAGGAAAGAAAGCATGCGCTCGGACGTAAGTGTCGAATCAATTTCTGCGTTCATCGTTTGCAACGAGTCGACCACCAGCTTCGAATCCAGTTGCGTCACAGCGGCGCGAACGGAACCGCCTGCATCCTCCGGAGCCTGAGTCGTGCGAACGTAAACACCAACCGAACCCGGTTCGGACTGTTGGAAAAGTGGGCTATAGAAAATCGGTACGGGTAGCGAGTGCAGGTTCGTGTGTTTGGCATCTTTAACAATGCCCACAATCGTCAGCGGCTTGTCTGAGGCTTTGCCATTAAAGAACGTTCTTCCCAAGGCACGGTCGGCGGTGCCGAAGAACTTACGCACGAAACTTTCATTCACCACAACAACTTTGAGTGAGTCGAGAGTGTCGGCCTCAGTGAAGGGTCGGCCAGCAATCAACGGAAGCCGCAAGGTTGTGAAATACCCGGGCGTGATTCGCTCCCATTCAAAGCTCATACGCTCACCCTCCTGCGCTTGATAACCAGGAACCTCGATCGAGAATGTGCTGTTGTTGTTTGCAAGAACGGGATCATCCGTCATGCCAACCGATTTCACTCCGGGTTGCGTGGCAAGAATTTCGATCAACCTCTTATAGAGCGAGGTCACGGCACTCGGCTGGTAGCCGGCAAGCTGGGGATCCAATTGGAATGTCAAAATGTGGTCGGTTACAAAGCCTGTATCCACTGACTTCAGGTTGGCTAGGGTACGGCTGAATAGTCCCGCTCCAAGCAGCAAAATCAAACTCAGGCCGATTTGCACTCCGACGGTGAACCGTCGAAACTTGGCATGTGCGACTTCTCCCGTTCCACTCTTCTGCCTCAAGGCGTCAGTCACCTTGGGACGATAGAACTGAATGATCGGAGCCAGGCTGAACAAGACACTAGCAACCACCGAGAGGACGAAACAAAAGATCGCTACGCTACGGTCAGGGGAAGCCGACAAGAACCGCTGCTCAGAATCCACGACGTGGAGCAACGCTTTGGATAGCAGAGGCGACAACGCCAGTCCTAAAGCTCCTCCAATTAATCCCAGCGCGAGACCTTCAATCAGTAACTGCCCGACCACTCGTGCACGGGTTGCCCCCAGCGAGTAACGCACTGACATCTCCCGCGTGCGCGCCGACGCTCTCACCAGCAGTAAACTTCCCACATTCGCGATCGCCATCAGAGTGAGCAGTCCGACCATGCTCATAAGAATGAGCAGTGGCGTCCGCATTGTTTCTCGCAGCGACGACAATCCTTTCGAGGCGTCGAGCAGAGTGATATAGCTCTTCTCCACGAACTGATCGCGAAAACGCTGGCTGTGACCCGGTAGCCCTTGCAGTTCCACGGCCCGCAACGACTTCCATAGCCCCGTAATTTCAGCTTGAGCCTGCTGTTTTGAAATTCCTGGTTTCAACCTCGCAACGATGCTCATCCATTTGGAACGCCGGTCTTCCAAGTCGTCCCACCCCGGCATGATTTGGGCCTTCATCGTGATCGGCACGAAGATATCCGTGAGTTGACCGGTGATGACACTGTTGAAGCCCCGCTTCGCCACACCGATCACCGTGTAGGGATTCCCGTTGATGAGCAGGCTTTGGTTAATAACCGACGGATCGGAGCCGAAGTGTTCGGTCCAGTTGAGATAATTCAGGACGACGAACTGTGACGATCCCCGCGTCGCCGAATCTTCAGGTACGAAGAGCCGGCCTAATTCGGGCGTAACACCGAGCACTGAAAAGTAGTTCCCGCTGACCACTTCGCTTCTGGCCAGACTGGGAGTGTTGTGCCACTGCACGCCGACCTGCACCGGGTAGACGGCCAACATCCCCTCAAATACTGAGTTCTGGTCGCGCAGATCGCGATACATCGGATAAGAGAACTGAATGTTCTCCCCTCCGCCCCATGAATCGGTGTGGCCGGTATCTGAACCAGCGAACTGCAACGTGACGAGCCGGTCAGGTTCTCGAACGGGCAATTTCTTGAGCAGGACCTGATTGACCAGCGAAAAAATCGAGGCGTTCGCCCCGATCCCAACGGCGAGCGTCAGAACCGCGACCGCCGTGAACCCAGGATACTTGCGCAGTTGCCGCGTCGCGAAGCGAATGTTCTGTAAGAAAGTGTCCATAGGTCCTCACTCGTATCGCAGAGCTTCCATGGGATCCACCTGAGCCGCGCGCTGCGCAGGGATAACGCTCGCTGCCAGCGCAACCACGATCAGCACCACACCCACACCGCCAAACGTAAGGGGGTCGAGAGGGTGAACACTGTAAATCTGGTTCGCGATGATTCGGCTCGAGACGGCTGCCAGAACCAACCCTGCGGCGGTTCCGAAACCCGCCAGCCGCATACTCTCCTCAAAGATCAACCTGAGAATGTCGCTCCGCCGGGCGCCCATCGCTACACGCACGCCAAACTCGCGCCTACGTTGAGCTACGGAATATGCCATCACCCCGTAAAGCCCCATTGCAGCTAACAACAATCCAATAGTGCTTAACAAGCTCAACAGGTTTGCCGTGATCTTCGCGCCGTAAAGCGATGCCGAGATGTACTCGGTCATCGACTGCGCATCAAAGATCGTGATTGCCGGATCGATCGCTGCTGCCTCGCGCCGGATTGCAGCGATTGCGTCGTTAACAGAACCGGACGTGCGCACGTGAAAGGCTAATCCGTATTCCGGACGAAAGATCTGTCGGATTGGAATGTAAAAGTACGGTTGGGGATTTTCGGTAACACGATGGTACTTGCTGTTCTTGGCGACTCCTACGATCGTGAACCATTCTCCCCATCCATGCACCTTATGACCGATCGGATTGCGATCGTGCAGAAAGCGCCGCGCGAACTCCTGGTTGACGATCATGACCTTCGGGGTCGACGCGTCGTCATGCCAGTCGAAATCGCGGCCTTCAGTCAAGGGAATCTTCATCGATTCGAAAAAGCCCGGAGAGACGAGGTCCCGATAAATCTTCATGTTCTCGTTTGGCCCGGGAACGTACCCTTCGACTTCCAGGGTTTCCCAATTGCCACCGTAGAAGCCAAGCGGCACCGAATCGTCGTAACTGACGGCGTTTACTCCTGGAAGCTGCTCGAGGCGGTCGCGCAATCGGCGGCAGAAAGTATCGGTCTGCTGCGCGTTGTAGCCAGCCGTCGAAAAATCGAATTGTGCAAGTGCCACTCCTTCGGGCGAGAAGCCCGGATCGACCGCGCGAGACCGCTCAAAACTCTTCAGAAACAACCCAGCCCCCACCAGCGCTACCACGGCGAGGGCAACCTCGGAGATAACCATAGCTCCTCGCAGGCGGTGCGCCTGAACACCTAACGAGCCGCTACGTCCGCCCTGCTTCAATGCGTCATTGATCATGGCCTGCGATGCCTGAAGCGCCGGGATCAGTCCCGCCACAATTGTGACAATCACGGCCAGGGCAGCGGTAAACGCAAAGACCTGGATATCAATCTCGGGCGCCAGCATTACCGGTCGCGCAACGCCTGGAAGTAGCCAACGCAAGGCCCCGCCTAGCCATCGCGCCAGCAGCACGCCTCCCACGGAACCTGAAATTGCAAGGAGCGATGTCTCAGTCAAAAGTTGGGCGATCAGTCGTCGCGGTTTCGCGCCAAGCGCCAGCCGAATGCTGAACTCCAGCGCTCTCCCACTCGCGCGAGCCAGAAGTAGATTCCCAAGGTTGGCGCACACAATTAGAAGAACGACGCAACCAATTCCCATCAGAATGATCACGGGCGTGAGCAGCATCGCTTGCGTGCCGAAGTGCGATTGCGATACTGGCAGCACCGTCGCGCCGATACCCAAGTTCGAATTGGCATCAGCTTCCGCCATTCTTTTCGCGAGAGCCTGCACTTCTGCGCGTGCCTGCTCGATGTCCACTCCGGGTGCCAGCCGAGCCAGCAGCGCGAAGTTGCGCGTGTTGCGATCCTCCAGCATCCACGTGCCGCTGTGCGTCATCTGCCCATACATCGTCAGCGGAATCCAGAAGTCATAGTCCAGGCCCGCATGTGTACCGTGGAAACTTTCAGGAGCAACACCGATGATGGTCAGAGGAGTCTGGTTGATTCGCAGCGTTCGTCCAATGGCCGAAGGATCTGATCGGTAACGGCTCCTCCAGTACTCGTGGCTGATTACGACGACAGCGTGCGCATTCTGCGCGTCGTCTCGTTCTTCGGCCGTGAAGAAACGTCCTGCCTCCGGCCGCACGCCAAACATCTCGAATATGCCGCCGGACGCCATCTCGCCCCATGCACGATCCATGTTCGGGACGTCGCCCACCGAGAATAGATAGGCCCGATATGCCGTGACGGATTTGACCAATCGCAGGTGGTCGCGAAAATCACGGAAATCGAGATAGGAAGTCGTGATCGGCTCGCCGTCAGGGGCGATATTCTCGATTGCCACAACGCGTTCCGGTTCCGTCGCCCCGGGGAATGGGTTCAGTACGAGCGAGCGCAACCAACTGAAGATCGTCGTGTTCGCGCCGATAC
Source organism: Candidatus Sulfotelmatobacter sp. (assembly GCA_030151135.1). The sequence goes on from JASLEQ010000785.1 coordinate 10,827, forward strand.
CGATGGCGATCGTGAGGATCGCTACGCCGGCAAATGTGGGACGCTTGCCGAATGTTCGTAAAGCGTAGCGCAAGTCCTGCATAAAATCAGTCATGGCCGTCTCACAGTTTTCACTCGTACCGCAATGCCACCATCGGGTCGACCTTCGCTGCCCGTCTGGCCGGAACATAACTGGCAAGGAGAGCAAACATCGCGAGCAAGCCTGCGACCCCGGCCAGGGTCCCGATATCCCACGAATGAACTCCGAACAAGAGTCCTCGAATCAGAGAAGCCGCCCCCATCGCGCAGGGTAGGCCCATGCCGATCCCAATTCCAGCCAGCCACGCCGCTTCGCGCATGATGAGTTGATACACTGCCCCACGCTGCGCTCCCAGCGCCATACGCACGCCGATTTCCCGCGTTCGCCGTCCTACCGAATAGGAGACGACCCCGTACAGACCAACCACTCCCAGTAGCAGCGCAACACAGGCGAAGCCTCCTACCAGCCAGGCGGACGACCGATGCAGATACGCGCTGGGCGACTGATTAATCTTGGCAGACATCGTCATCTCATTTCGTGTGCCGATGCTGGGATCGACATCGTGGATCGCGGCCACCATACTCGGCAGAAAAGAAGCTTCTGCTTGCGCGGTGCGCACTACGATGCTGAAGTCTGTGTCAGGACTCTGATCGAACGGATAATAGATGGTCGGCCAAACGTCGGAGTCAAGCGAGCCGTCGCGGACGTCTTCTACAATTCCAACAACTTCACAGAGGGAATTGGGTGAGAGCTTGATGTCACCGATCTTTTTCCCGAGCGGATCCTCTCCGGAAAAATACTTGCGAGCCAAAGTCTGGTTGATAATCGCGACTCGTGGCTCGCCGAGATCGGACGGGCCAAAAAATCGCCCTTCCATCAGCCGGGCGCGAATCGTCGTGAAGAAATCAGGACTGATCTCGCGTTCGTTAACGTCGTTGTGCTCGCCATTATAAGGATGTCCTGCAACCCTGATCCATGTTGTATTGCCGTTGAAACTGACTGGCAGGACAGACGTGAGGCCAACCGACTGCACTCCGGGTAGGGACGACAGCCGGGTCAGAATCTTCCGTGCCGCTGATTCTTGGTCCGGAGCGCTTGGATATGCGATGGGCAACAAATCCACTCCGACGGTTGCGAGATGATCGGTCTGAAAGCCGACATCCACATGCAGCAGGCGGTACAAGCTCTTGCCGAGTAAGCCGGCGCTCACCAGCAACACAACGGCGATTGCCAACTCCACAACAACCAAATTGGCGCCGAACCGCCGCCACAGCGTGCCTGCATGGCTCCTGCCACCTTCCGACAAGCCAGTGCTGATTTTGATTGCCGTCAAGCGAAACAGTGGAGTGATCGAAAATAGCGAGGCCGCCGCGAATGTAATCGCGAGCGCAAAGGCCAGCACATGCGAATTCACGCCTAATCCAGCCAGGTATGGCATACCACCCATCATGTCTTTGGAGATGAGCCGCGTCAGGATTTGCATTGCGAACTGCGCAATCGCCACGCCCAGCAGTCCTCCTATGCCGGCCAGCGCCAGCCCCTCAGTGGCGAACTGCCGCAGTAACCGCACTCGCGAGGCACCCAGTGCGCCGCGGACCGCGATTTCCCTCTGACGGCTCTCTGAGCGCACCAGTAGCAAGCTCGAAACGTTCACGCATGCGATGAGCAACAGCAGGCACGCCCCTCCCAGTAGCGCAAACAGGATCGGGCGCACATCTTTCACGAACAGCTCCGATAAAGACTCGGCCGACGCGCTACTGCCGCGATTCATTTCTGGATACCGAATCTCCAGTTGCCGGGCGACCGTCTTTAGATTGGCGAGCGCCATGGCAACGGTTACGCCATCATTCAGTCTCCCTATGGCAAACAAATCGTGGCAGTCCCGGCGCTTCGTGCAGGGATCATCCCCGCGAAGAGTTGTCCAGAACTCGGCATTTCCATCTGGAGCAAACTGAAAACTCTGCGGCAATACTCCGATGATCGTGTACATGACGCCGCTGAGGCTCACAGATGCGCCGATGATGTCTTTATTTCCTCCAAACCGCTTCTCCCATGTCGCATAGCTCAGCATTGCGGTCTGCGGCGCTGCAACTTGATCTTCTGCCGCGTGAAAGTCCCGCCCGAGAGCGGGCGTAACCCCAAGCGTCCGGAAAAAACCACTACTTACTCTCACCGCGTAAACGGGCTCGCTGCCTGACGGAGTGCGCAATAAAAATCCGTACTGGTTATAAGCGTCCAGTGACGTGAAGACCTGATTAAGCTGCCTCCAATCGAGAAAATTCAGATACGAAAGGTTCGCCCTGGGAAACATCGTGGTGCTCTCGGCGACATCGACCAACCGAGCGGGATCAGCGTACGGCAGCGGCCGAATCAGAGCAGCATCCACAAAGCCGAAGATTGCGCTGCTAGCGCCGATTCCCAGCGTGAGAACTAAAATCGCAGTTGCCGAGAATCCGGGGCTTTTCCGCAACTGGCGCAGAGCGTAGCGAACATCTTGAAGGAGGTTTTCCATTTCGTTCTTTCCTCACTCATACCTGAGCGCAACCATGGGGTCGACGTTCGCCGCCCGGCGCGCCGGGATGTAGCACGCCGTCAATGCCGCGGAAATCAGAAGCAAAATCACTGCTCCAAACGTGAGTGGATCCGCCGC
>JASLEQ010000800.1 GCA_030151135.1 Candidatus Sulfotelmatobacter sp.
GTGGTACCGAATCCAAAGCCCACTTTCACGTAGAACTCGCGTTTGTGCGTGGGACCCCGCCGGACTCGGCTTCAGTAGCCCGAGCCCCGAGCCGCAGGACACCATTCACGAAACCGAAGATCTGGAACAGGCATTGGATGGAGCCCAGGTTGACGGCCCCTACGTGATGGTCGCGCACTCCGCCGGGGCCTACGTGGCCGTGCGGTTCGCCGATCAGCACGTCGGGAACTTAGTCGGAATGGTCTTAGTGGATCCCGCCATCCCCGACCAGGACGCCATCCGAGAACGTGTCGCACCAAAATTCGCGGCTTTCGGCAGCGCGGCGCCGAAGGCTGATGCGATGCGGCTGCGTCAGTGCGCGGCCAACTTTCGGAGCGGCGTTCTCAAACCCGGCTCGTCAGAGTTTGATAGCTGCACCGCTCCGTTCCTCCTTGGTCCCTTTTCAAGTCTGACGCCGACCATTGCTCGACTCAATGCCGACCCTGCCAGGCTGCTGACTCAGGCTTCGGCGATTGAAAGTGCTGTCTCCCAAAGCGGGCGTGAGGCGGTCAATCCGCAGCGTCGCTACGGCGATATGCCGCTGATCGTGCTAACCGCCGGAAGTCACCCCATGCCGCCTGATGTACCCACCGAGGTGCGTGAGCAGGCGGGGATGTATTTCCGGGCACTCGCGTCTGGACATGATGCCTACGCTGCGCTCTCCACGCGCGGTCACAACCAGCTCGTTCCGGGTTCCGGGCACTTTATCCAGGTTGACACTCCCGAGGTGGTTCTCGCGGCGATCAACGATGTGCTGTCCAAGATCGCACCGCAAACGCTGCTAGCTGCACAATCCTCTCACCCGAATTTCTCTGGTAAATGGCGGATTGATCCAACCAAAACACAGGAGCACGCGACTCTTGTGGCGAATCCGCCACAAGACGCGCCCGCGATACCACCTCCACCGCCATCTGATCATCAGTACACAATCGAACACATCGAACACTCTGGAAATATACTCAAAATTTCGGGAGGTGAAGCAGGGACGACTGCTGTGTATACGATTGATCCAACTGGAAAGGAAGTTTCTGACTCGATTGGACCGGAGATCGTGAGAGTCGCTAAGAGTCACTGGGATGACGCAAGACTTGTCACCGACTGGCAGATGGAGAGAAACGGTGAGATTGTCATGCACGGCACCGATACTCGCAGCCTCACAACAGATGGCTTACAGGTCGTGGATAGACTGATCGTATCGCCGCGCCATCGCGCGGAAGTGCATCTGGTAATGGAAAGACTGTCCTGACGATTCGATTCGCGTCTGTCGCGATGAGGCGTTCTCATAAGCGAACGCCATCTGTTCTCCTCGTTCCGTTCAGACTTTGTGGTTCCGTCGAAGACAATTCTGTTTTGGTTCGCCAACTGCGCGGACCGCACTTGAGCACATGCCCGCGGTGAAGAAGACGGTCGAGCATGGCACTAACGGCAGCGGTGTCGCCCAACAGTTTTCCCCAGTCCTCGATGGGACGATTCGAGGTCAGGAGTGTGCTGGCCCGTTCGTAGCGCCGCATGATGATCTCCAGCAGTTCCTCGGCTGCAGTCAATGGCGGTTTGCGCATGCCCAGATCGTCGATGATCAGCAGGGGCACGGTTTCCAGGAACTCCATTCGCTCTTTCCGCGTGCCGTCCAATGTCGCTTCCGCAAGTTCGTCGAGCAGTGTGTGTGTTTCACGATAGAGCACGCGGTAGCCCTGTTGAATGACGGCTTGCCCGATGGCTTGCGCTAGGTGAGACTTTCCACTCCCAGGTGGCCCGATGAAAAGTCCGTCCTCACGCCGCCAGGTTCGGCGAATCTTGAGATTGTACCCACGCAGCAAGGCGACCATGGAATTCATGATTAATGAAGCCCAATGCGACTAGAGCATTCACATCGAGCAAATAGGTCATGGAAAGTTTGCCAATATTTCTTCGACTTCCTTGCTGCTCATGGTAGGTGCCTTCGGTCCTGCACTTAGAGCTGGCAGTCCAGTGACCGGATCAATCACCATTCGTATTCGGTGCGGACGTTTTCTTCGAGGCGTCAGCACAATTCGTCCATCTTCGATATTCGCGTCCAGAGGGTCCCCAGGTCGAATATCGAGTCGGCGGCGTAGCGGCCCTGGCAATACAACTTGTCCCTTGATCGATACCTTGGTTTGCATGGTAAGACAATCTTACGTCCATCGAGGATGTTGCGCAGTCAAATCACGCTTGCCTCTGCAAAATCCTCCCCGATACGCACATCCGGCTGATTCCTTTTTCGGTGATCGTTGCCTTCCAATAAGATCGGCTGATCGCCGTCAGCCGTCCAATCTCATTGATCCCTTCTCATCGTTACACCACCAATGTACTGCCTGGATATTGCTCGGGTGGTCGTCCCGCCATGCTCCACCCATTCCCTTAGGATTTCGGTGGTCAGGGACCACGTCGTTATAGTCCGTGAACTCTTCGTGGCAGATCGCGCAGATGCCAGCTTGTTCTCTGATTTTTCGGTTCAGTAGCTTCCGCATTTCGGCCGGCGACCGCAGTTGTCGGTATCCGCGCGGATGGTGAGGGTCTTCGACCCGCTGGATACCAAGCCGAATGAGTCTGGGCTTGGCGATCCTGTCTCGGCCGCAGCAAGAGACGGACCTATGAATTGGACACACTTCGTTGGCACGGAGTCTCATCACATTCTCTCCTTCGTTGATCGGAGCTGAATTTTGGAGTTGCCCCGGTGGGCGGAGCTAGGAGGTTTGCAGAGTCGGGGCTGTTACAATTCCAGCCCGAGGGAAACCATGTCGAACTTGGCTAAAGTGGTTGTGCTGTTGCGCCAACGAAGAGCTGAAGCGCAGAGACAGGTCGAACAACTGGATCAGGCGTTGGCAGCGCTTGGCAGCGTCAACGGATTACGATCGCGCGGGAGCAGATCTCAGAAAGTAGGGAGAAAGGGCCGAACTATGTCGGCCGCAGCCCGAAAAAGAATTGCAGCGGCGCAACGTGCGCGCTGGGCGAAATGGAAGGCCGCTCAGAAAAAGAAATAGCGGAACGCGCTCACTCTACGAATAAACCGATCCCTCTGCCTTAGTCATAATGAAGGCGCAAACGTGCCATGTGTGGACGTTATCGACTCACCGCGAAACAACGCTACCTCCGCGACCATTTCGGTCTGGATCAAGATCCGACCTGGACGCCACGTTGGAATATCGCGCCTTCACAAATAGTTCCTGTCGTGCGGCAGAAAGGTACTTCGTCTCGGCGATCGTTTGATCTGGTTCGCTGGGGCCTGGTTCCTTCCTGGGCTAAAGACCGCGCGATGGCTACGAAAATTATCAATGCTATGTCGGAAACAGCGGCCGAAAAGCCTGCGTTTCGGGATGCTCTGCGCCTGCGACGGTGTCTGATACCAGCAGACTCGTTCTATGAGTGGCAGTCGATCGGCCCAAAAGAGAAACAGCCGTTCAGCATTGGCATGGCCGATGACACGACCTTCGCGTTTGCCGGACTCTGGGAATCCTGGACCGATCCGCGTGGCGATGTTGTCGAAACTTGTACGATTCTGACCACCACGCCGAATGCCCTAGTTGCCGACGTTCATAACCGGATGCCTGTAATCCTGCTCGTCGAGGATTATGCTCGCTGGCTCGATCCGCGCATCAACAACCCTTCGCTGCTCCGCGCCTGCCTCAAGCCATTCGATCCCGCCCTGATGAAGAAATATCCCGTCAGCACTCGTGTGAACCGGCCCGAGAACGACGACCACCAATGCGCGCAGGAAGTTTCCTTAGCCGTCACTCCAATGCTGTTTTGATCTGCGGGTAGTTGTCAGAACTCGCGGGAACCGCTCCGAAAGTCGTCCGTTTTTCCACAATTTCATTCACAGAAATCTTGTATTCAGCGCGATAATTGCGTTGACTTCATTCGATCAACTGTTTAGTTTGTCTTCCGTCGACGGCTGAAAGGATTGGCGACATAAACCTTGCCAGTCCGAAGTAGGCTGAGTGATCTGCTATTCAGGGCGACCTGAAAGGGCAACCAGACCCGAAAAAACCGGCTGACTCTGCGAGGAGGAGTCGGGGTTTGGGACCGCGAAAGCGGCGATCGAATCAAGGGCTGCGACGGTACATGGGTCCACGCTATGGGCTCCCTCGCAGGAGCAGATGGCTGGAACATAACCAATGTCGCAGCCTTTCCTATTTCAAGCGCAATTCACAACTCAATCTAGATATTCTCCTGACACCCGAAGCGACCGATGCCGCTCGCTCCTCCTGTTAGAGACCTGATTTTCAACACGACTTGTGAATAAAGCTGTTCACGA
>JASLEQ010000803.1 GCA_030151135.1 Candidatus Sulfotelmatobacter sp.
TACGGCGTGCGCGCGACGATATTCCAGTCGGAAACTTTCGAGTCGAACATCGCGAATCCGTCGTGATGGCGTGACGTGATCGTGATGTACTTCATGCCGGCAGCTTTCGCGAGCGAAACCCACGCGTGCGCGAAGGCTGCAGGCATGAAGTACATCACGATCACGTCGCGCCATCACGACGGATTCGCGATGTTCGACTCGAAAGTTTCCGACTGGAATATCGTCGCGCGCACGCCGTACAAGAGAGATCCGCTGAAGATGCTTGCCGACGAATGCCACAAGCAAGGCATCAAGCTCTTCTTTTATTATTCGCAGCTCGACTGGCACAATCCGGATTACTATCCGCGCGGCGCAACCGACTGGCCCAATGGACGTCCCGATCACGGCGACTTCAATGCCTACGTCGACAACTACATGGACGGACAACTCACCGAGTTGCTCACGAACTACGGACCGATCGGCGGAATCTGGTTCGATGGCATGTGGGACAAGCCGAACGCGGACTGGCATCTCGACAAGACCTACGCGCTGATTCACAAGTTGCAGCCCGCTGCGCTGATCATCCCGAATCATCATCAGACGCCGCGTCCCGGCGAAGATGTTCAGACCTTCGAACGCGACCTGCCTGGACAGAACTCCGCGGGATTCAACACGACGTTCATCAGCACGCAGCTCCCGCTCGAAAGCTCCGACACGCTCAACGAAAATTGGGGATTCAACATCGGCGACAGCAACTACAAGAGCGCTCAGGAACTGGAGCGAAGGCTGGTCCGCGCGGCAGGAAACAACTCGAACCTGCTGATGAATATTGGCCCGTATCCGAATGGCGAGATCGATCCGCAGTTCCAGACGCGCCTGCGCGCCGTTGGAGAGTGGCTCTCAAAGTATGGAGATTCGATCTACGGAACCAGAGGCGGTCCGCTCACTCCCGCAGATTGGGGAGTAACGACGCAGAAAGGCAACAACATTTACGTCCACGTGCTGAACTGGGCCGCTCCCCTGCTGGCTCTACCCCCGATCCAGTCCAAGGTCACTGCGGCCCGCGTTCTACTCGACAACCACTCAGTCACCTTCACTCAAAATGCGGACGGCGTCGTCCTGAAATTGCCTTCGCCTTCCCAGGACGAAACTGACCGGGTCATTGTGCTGTCTCTTGGCACGAATTGACAATGCCTGAAAGGTTCTAGCACTCAGACGCTAGGACTGCACGATCTTTTCCAGGGCTATGCGGCTGCGGATCACGAGCGTGGCCCCTTTTGCCTGCATCAGCTGTTTCTTCTTGAATTCCGAGAATAGCCGGCTGACGGTTTCACGCGTCGTCCCAATGATCTCGGCGATCTCTTCGTGCGTCAGGTTCAATCGGACCTGTGAGGAGCCGTCCGTTTGCGTGTTCTTTGTCGACCAGGTCAACAGCAGCTTTGCAAATTTTTCCGACGGAGACGCTGACAGCCCCAGGGTCCGGATCTCTTCGTACGCGGTGAAGTAATTCCGGCTGAGTTGCTGCGCCACGCGCATCGCGGCCTCCGGAAATTCCCGCAGCAACAACTGCAGCGAATCCCGCGGAATAAAGTTTGCCTGTCCGGGCTCCATCATTTCAGCGGTAACTTCGTACGGCCGGTTCGAGACAACTGCATTCAGGCCCAGCACGTCGCCTGAGTCCGAGATCTTGGTGATGATCGTCTTGCCCTCACGCGAAGTCGTCGAGAGTTTCACCTTCCCGCTGCACAGCACAAATACCCCGCGCGGCATCTGCCCTTCGATAAACAGCATTGCACCCTTCGGGTATACCGCCGTCGACTTGATCTCATTCAGGCGCTGTCCGGCGGGGGCCGAAAGGTTGCAGAACAGATGTTCCCCGCGAAATGGACAAGACAGGCAGTTGTCGAGAATATTCAGACCATAAGGAGCTCGCATCTTTGAACCTCCTCCGGGCCGGCGGCACCCCCAATCGGCGTCTTCGCTCAACCCACCTCTGCTATGGCACGCGGCAGGCCATTGCCGGTGGGAACTCCCCCAGGCAGCCACAATTAAGATGCAAGCCGTTGATAATATTGAACTTGATTGAGGATCGAGAGTTCAGCCCGGCCGCGATCGCAGAACTGCGGGAAGGGACACCGCCGGGTTATTTCCCTCACAATCCTGTGTGATCTGCATCACCTTATTATGTGATCGACGAACTGAAAGTAACTCCCGGCGGGTACTGCGGAAAGGCAGCCTCGCCTGAGCGCCCACTTTCCATCTTCCGCCGCTCGACTTTTTTCACCGCGAACACCAGTCACGGTCCGACCGCGACCTGCAGCGGCCCTGGCGTTTGCAAGCGTTCCCGGTGGATCACATTCCTGGACGCAACCTCGGCGATTGCATCAACGTGCACCACGTAGCTTCCTCGCGGCAGCACCTCGCCAAATGGCAACTCCATGTCCACCGTTCCCCGCTTCAACGGAAAATGCTGGTACCCGATCGCCACCGCACGCCCGTTTGGCGGGACCGCGAGCACGATTAACGTCAGATCCATGTCGTCCTGAGTAGTGTTTGAGACGGTCACGCTTCCGTCGACCCGGTTGCCGCTGACATGCGCCTCTTTCTTCCAGTTCAAGCTCAACGCCGACAGCACGCGCAACACGAATGCTTTGTGCACCGCTTGTTGCGCTCCGTCGCGAACCTCCACCGTAAAGCGGAACTCCCCTGCCCGTTGCGGCTGGCCATGGAACAGCCCATCCTGCTCGAGCCTCAGACCTGGGGGAAGAAGGCCTTTGTCAGGACCGTTTTCAACACTCCACCGCAATGGCGCAACGCCTCCATGCGCACGAAATCGGTATTCATAGTTCGCCAACGGGTAAGTGTCGGGAAGCCGCGAATCGCTCTCAATGACAATTTCATTGTCTTGATCGCTTTGAGCTGGAGCGGATGGCTGCGCCTGCTGACGGACCGCGCCCCCAACCGCATTAGCGCAAAGGGCAACACAAACAACCGCAAGCGCGATCAACACTTCGTACCCGCGGCCGGATTGTTTGGCTGTCGAAGTCATCCCAGATCAGAAGTCCTGCCTTACTACTCTCCCATATGCCGACGTCGCCACGTAATACGAATGATCCTGCATCCCGGTCTTGCGTTTTGTGATCCGATACACGGAGGTCACGTTGCGAAAATTGTGCAATTCTGAAAAACTAATGAAACGAATGCCGTCCTGACGGCCTTCACCTTCAACGCTAAGGCAAAATGGAACTCCTGCTAAATCTTGGCTGGCTGCTGCTGGCTGTGCCGGCCTTCTGGCTCTGGCGCGAATCGACCCGCTCGCCGGGTCAACGACGTTTCGGCGCCTTGCAGGGTGTCTTCTGTCTAGCCTGTGCCCTGGTCATTCTCTTTCCGGTCGTTTCCGCTACTGACGACCTCAGGGTCATGCGCGCCGAGATGGAAGAGTCCCCGACCGGCAAACGCAGTATAGGGCAATCGGGCAGCGAAAAAAGCTCGGCTTCCGGTTCCCAGACCCAGCCTGCTCTGGTGCTTTCGGTTCATACGCCAGTCCCTTTTGAGCACGGCTGGCTTTCACTTGCAGCAATTCCTCTTTTCACCCCAGCATCCCCCGCTTTAATTCGCGCCGGCCGCGCGCCTCCACAATCAACAGTCAGTTAGTGCGGATTGCTGATCAGTCCTAAGACAACAACAGTGGTCCGGGGCCCTTTTTAGAAACTCCTGAAGCGGGAAAACCAATAGCAACCGCCGCATTTGGCGGCAGTATATCCCGCTCTGAATTGCACTCCTGCGGATTCCGCACGGACGGAGCTTTGGATGCGATGGAATCTACATATCGCGAGCACTCTCTTCATGGCAGCGCTGTTGCCTCTCAGCGCGCAAGTCGCGCCTCAGGCCGCTCCAGCTCCAGCCTTGGTGTGGTCGTGGGACCAGGTGAAGGAGAATTTCCACCTGAACAACACAACGTTGATGGCCAATAAGCTCAACATCGACGAACTCAAGGCGGAAGAAATCACCGCCCATCTGCGTCCCAATCCAGATTTCACCCTTTCCGCCGATGGAACCCAGATCGCCCCCAGCCGTGGAGTTTGGACGCCATTTGCCGGAACCTTCGTATCGCCGGGCGTGAGCTACCTCTTCGAGCGCCGCAACAAGCGCAATCTCCGTTTCGAGGCGGCGAAGCAAGGGACTGCCATCGGCGCGGCCCAGGCCACCGATTCCGAACGCGCCCTCCTCTTTAACCTTCGTTCCGCCTTTGTCGGCGTTCTTCAGGCGAAGGCTGTCGTGAAGGTTTCGGAAGACAACCTGGCGTATTACGACCGCATTCTCAAAATCAGCCGAGACCGTTTCGAGGCCGGAGACATTGCCCAGATCGATCTCGACCGCCTCGAACTCCAGAGGCTGCAATACGAGTCCGACCTGGAAATTGCGCAAGTGAACCTACGTACGACGAAGATTAACCTTCTCGCCCTGCTCGACGATCGCCGCCCCGTGGATAGCTTCGACGTGGAAGGAACCTTCGATTTCACTGACGGCCTTCTGTCGCTCGACGACTACCGCAAGGACGCCCTTGACGCTCGCCCCGATTTGAAAGCTGCCGTACTTACCGTGCAGCAGGCACAAACGAATTACCAGCTAGCCGAGGCGAACGGCTCCGTCGATCCCACCATCGGCATCTGGTTCACTCACAATGGATCGTTCAACAATCCCGAGGCTCTAAATACAATCGGCGCCAGCGTCAACATCCCGTTGCGCATCTTCGACCACAATCAGGGCGAAAAGCTGCGCACAAAGATTGATATCGACCGCAGCGAAAAGCTGCGCCAGGGAACCGAAACCCAGGTGTTCGCCGATGTGGATGGCGCTTACGCGACCCTCACTTCTAACATCGCGCTTCTGAAACCGTACAAGGAAAAGTATCTGGCCCAGGCCGTTCATGTTCGCGACACTGTGCAGTTCTCGTATCAGCACGGCGGCGTGGCGCTCATCGACTTCTTGAATGCCGAGAATGAATATCGCGCCGTTCAACTGAGTTACGTGAACCTGGTAGGCGCGTATCTCACTGCTGCGGCCCAACTGAATCAGGCCGTCGGACGCGAGGTGATCCAATGACGAAATACATTCGAATTTTGCGTGGGGACGGGCTGAGTGCCTCCCCTTCTCGCTGCGTTGCACTGATTTTGTCTCTCGCCATGTTGGCCTGCGGTCTGGCTTGTTCAAAAG